>JAHQVQ010000449.1 GCA_019634305.1 Flammeovirgaceae bacterium
AGTAGCATTTGCCACACCTGCTCTTCTTCTTACTTCATTCAACCTTGTTAATCCAGTAGATGCATCTCCAGCTCCCAGATGCGCTTCAGCAGCAACAAGATAAGTTTCACTTAGGTGGGAAACTACAAAATCTCTTGTGCTTGAACCTCCAGAGCCAAATAAGGAAGTTGGATCATCGAATTTTTTAACAATTATGGTAGAAAAATTATTCGAAATATCTCCTCCTTCCGGATCATGTGTACCATATTCATGATAATCTACATCTGGATTTAAACTTTTATATTCTGCTCTATCATCAGAAGTAAACCAACTTGGCTCATAGAAATGCTCAATAGTAAGAGTTGACTTATCTTCCACATCAAAGTAATCATAATACCTCTCATAAACTTCAGTCATAAAAGTACCTTCCCATCTTACATCTCCTTCAGTAAATAAATCTAGTGCAAAACGAGTAGGGCAAAGGCTATATGATTTAAAAGGAGCATCTCCTGCTACCTCAGATCCTCCTAAATAAGAACCAAACCAATTTTGTTGCTGACTTCCTAATTTTGTTGGATCAGAACTAATAGAACCACTGCTAAATTGAATAGAGAAAATCACTTCTTCATTGAACTCATTACCTGGCATCCACATTTCATCAAAAGATAGATTTAAGGCCTGCCCTCCAATTACAGTCTCTGCGTAACTAGCAGCTTTTGAAAAATCATCACCTTTTGCAAATGATTCGTAAGCTCTGGTAAGATGAACTTTAGCAAGTAGATTTTGAACGGCCTTTTTATTAATCCTTCCGGAATATGTTCCATCCTCCACTAAGTTTACAGCTTCTTCCAATTCCGCAACAATAAAATCATAAACTTCTTCCGCAGAATTTCTATCGAATTCAAGAACAGCTTCTCCAATTATTTCGGTAATTAAACTCACTCCTCCATAAGTTTGAACCAAAAGAAAATAGGCATTTGCCCTTAAGAACTTTACTTCCCCTACCCTCTGACTTAAAGATGGAGTTTGCTCTGTCAAATCTGAATAATGAAGTGCTGCATTAGCTCTTTGAATTGCTGCAAAACAATTATTATACAAAAAATCCACGTTACTTGAAGACGGATTTAATTCTTTATACTGACTGAGTCCAACTGGCTCATTTCCTCTTCCTTCAGAATACAAATCTGTTCCAGCCATGAATAGCCAAGGACTACGTCCATAAATATTCCTGAAAGCGGAATAATTTGCATTTACCAAAGATTCGTAACCTTCTGCTTTCAAATAGAACGATTCTGCAGTAACATTAGATTTATTTTGTTCATCAAGCAAATCTTCACAGCTGGTAAGCAGAATCAAAGCTAAACTTATTATTGAAATTATTTTTTTCATTTTCTTAAAATTTAGAAGTTAAAAACCAGAAACTGGATGTCAGATAATTCCTTCAAAGTACTGGTTTTCTGAACCTTATCCTGGAATTCTGGTTTCAATCTTTAATAATATTTTTACTTTAACAAGCTCCTAATTACTATCAGGATTTAAAACTTAAGGCTTAAACCTAATTGGGTAGTTACATTACTAACACGGCCCACATTAAGAGAAGCTTCAACCCATTCCGGATCCCAACCTGTATAGCTTGTAAAAACAAATGGATTAAGCACATTCACATAAAATCTTAAATGTTGAACATGCAATTTTTCCAATGTACTTTGGGGTAATGTATATCCCAATGAAATGTTGTTTATCTTTACATATGAAGCATCTTTATAATAACCTACCCCATTATTTCTCCAAAAAGTACCACCATTTCTTGGTTGAGGGTAACTGTTAGAAGTCTGTGCTGGAATCCCATAAATATTTTCCGGTATATACCAATCAGCTACATCAAGTTTTTGTCTCCCTCTATCTCTCATGTCTTCAAAGTTTCCATGAAAGTTACTGTAAGCATATACACCCTGCTTTGCATAAATTGTAAAGTTGAAATCGAAATTGCTAACTTTTAATCTGGATATAATTCCTCCTGCCCATGAAGGGTTAGACGAACCAAGAATCATTCTGTCATCTTCTGGAGTAATTTGACCATCATTATTTACATCCACAACTTTAGCCTGGCCTTCAGTTTGATTGTATTCTTCTGCTCTATCAGCTTCAGAAGCCTGCCAAATTCCATCAAATTTATAATTATAATGAGCATCTATTGATTCACCAATGAACCATCCATTCCCTACATCATCATTTTCAGTTTGTCCGTAGATAGATTCAATTGTGTTTTTATTTTTATCGAAGGTGAAAATGGTCTCCCAACTCACTAAACCTTTTTGAAAATTCACTGTAGTCAACATTAACTCAATTCCAGAATTCCTAACTGACCCAGCATTTGCTGTAATACTAGTGAAACCAGTTTCAAGCGGAAGGGTCTGATCCAAGAGTAATTCATCTGACAATCGATTGTAATAATCGATACTACCACTAATTCTATGATTTAAGAATCCATAGTCTAATCCTACATTGATTTCCTTTGTTTTTTCCCAAGTCAATGCCTTATTGGCTATAGATGAAGGTACCCATCCATTTGCAGCATTTCCGTTGAAATCATAATAAGTCTGTTTATCTAAAGTATTTACAGTAGAATATGGAGAAACATTGTTATTTCCAGTAAATCCATAACTGACTCTTAATTTTAGATTAGAAACCGCTTGACTGGTTTTTAGAAAATCTTCATTGCTAATTTTCCAGGCTACTGCAGCTGAAGGGAAAGCATTCCACTGATAACCTTCTGCTAACAGAGAAGAACCATCCCATCTGTTAGAAAATGTTACAAGGTACTTATCTTTAAAAGAATAATTAAATCTTAAAGCATAAGAAGAAAGCTGATTCTTCGAGAAGAAATTATTGACATTATAAGTCGTTTGTAACCCTGATCCTACATTATAAAATTCTGTATCAAATGGTTGACTTGTAGATGAAAACTCTGAAGTTTCTGTTTGGTTTACGTAAATACTTTGTAAAGCCAAAAAGTTAATCGAATGATCATTAAATTTTTTGGTGATGTCCATTTGATTATCCCATGAAAAATTAAAGTTTTCATAATTATTAAGTTGAGATGACGGTAGATTGTTGTTGGATATCCCTGTGTTGGTTTCAGCTCCCCATGATCTACCTCTCCTATAACTTTCAAGCCCAGCAGAAAATGAAGTTTTAAAACTTAACCAGTCAACAGGTTTGTACTGAAGATAAACATTACCAATTCCATTCCATTGCCTTGTCTCATCATTTGAATTTTGTATTTCTAGCAACGGATTGTATGTGCTCGTTTTATTGATGACAAAAACTCCATCTACATCTTCCAATTTACCCGGTTGTGGGTACAAATCACCAACAACATCATTAAGATTCTCATCTACTGACCATGGCTTTAAAAATGGATTCAATCTGAAAGCTTCCCTCATACCTACTTCACTACCCCTCTGAATATTACTAAGAGAAACAGAGACTGAAGCACCAGTTCTAACCTTCTTACTAATTTCCTGGTCCATGCTAGTTCGAAGCGTATATTTATCAAGGGACTCATTTTGGATATTTCCTGTTTCATTTTGGTATCCAAAACCTATTGAATAAGCTGAACCCTCATTTCTATGATTAATAGAAATGTGATTATTTGATTGTCTCCCAGATTGTAAAACGCCATCATACCAATCATATCCATCAAGTGTTTCGAATCTATTTCTTAATACCTGATTCGCACTTGGTGATGCAACTGCATCATAATACTCTTCAGGATTGGTCACAATCGAAGTATTAATGGTGGCCAAATAAGCTGATAAATGGTAGTCTCTCCATTTTTCAAGTCCCATCATTTTCGGTAAACGAGCAGGATCTTTAAAACCATAAAAAGATTCAAAAGAAATATTAGTTCCTTCAGGGATGTTAGTTCCTCCTTTTGTTTGTATTAATAACACACCATTAGATCCCCTTGAGCCATAAATTGCTGCAGAAGATGCATCTTTTAAAACATCGATTTTGGCGATGTCCTGTGGATTTAGGAAATCAATATTATCTACAATTGTTCCATCCACAACATATAATGGTGCTGTTGCATCAGAGTTTAGGGTATTTTTTCCCCTAATGGTAACATCAAAACCATCTCCTACTCTACCTGTACTATTAGTAATTTGTACTCCGGCAATACTTCCTTGAAGTGACTGAATTGGGTTGGTAACTCCTCTTTCATTGATCACTTCCGAATCAACACCTGCAATCGCTCCGGTTAAATCACTTTTCTTTTGAGTTCCATAACCAATGACAACTATTTCTTCCAATTGCTCTAAATCTGGAAGCAGTTGAATAGCTAAAGTAGTTTGCGCTCCTGCTACAATTTCCTGAGTCTGGAAACCAATATAACTAAATTGTAAAATGTCACCTGAATTGGCTTCAATTCTAAAATTACCATTTAGATCTGTAACAGTGCCTAAGGAAGTTCCTTGTATTAAAATACTGACACCAGGCAAAAAACTTCCATCCTCTGAGGAAGAAACAGTACCGCTTAAAGTACTTTGGGCCTGTAAATTAATGGTTAAAAAAAATAGAAGAGGGATAATGGCATATCCTCTCCATTTTAGAGGTAAGTTTTTCATTTTCATAATAATTCTGTTTTGATTAACAATGTGTGAAAGCAAATTTAATAGGGGGAGCCAAAACAGATTATTCCTTTTTTATCATTCTCCTAGCATTTTTTTACAATCGAAATTAAATTTTGCAAAATTTTTTTATAAAAAATAAAAAACTGCTAATTATTCAATAATTAGCAGTTTTTGCACTATAACATAAAAAACACTTAAGCTACCATCTAGGTCTTATTCCTGGAGCGTAAGGAAAACTGAGGCTTTTATAATATTCCAAATCTTTTTCTGGTTGCGGTACTCCTTTAGGAATTGGTAAATTAGAAAAAGTTTGGAAATAGGAAATACAGGAATCTCTCCACCATTTTGCTTCTTTTAATTGTATGGTAAGTAATGATTTTATATGTAAAAATCTTTCTTTATCAATTTTTCCTTCCAGTTTATTCCATGTGTTTAAAAATCCATCCACCTGCTCCACTCCACTTTGATACCTTAAACATATTTCATCCCACAAAATATTCCCCGATTCCATTTTTCTATTCCAAGGAACATGATGAAACCACAGCAAATATTCTTCAGGGCAATTCTCCATAGTACTAAACTTTTTCGCTACTTGCCGATGATATTGGCTGATAGCGTCACTACCTGTTGAAGTCCTGTTAAATCCTACTCCAATGCTATCTGCCTTATGGTAATAGGTGCAATTCCAATCGGCTCTGGACATAAAATCTACCCAGGGTCCTGGCCCAAAATGGTGGCCTGCTGCCATAATATGGTGCAAACCCAACGGTGTCATGTAATTGACCATTGCCTCATGTGAAGATTGCATTATTTTATTCATAGTATCCACAATTTCTTCATTATTGGAAAATGTCATTTTTAGCCATTCTTTGGCAATAACTTCTTCATCTAACTGATCATCCCAAGCCAATCGCCCAAAGGCATACCAATTCGCTTGTCCGAAAGTATGACTTGTCCAGTTACGATCAGTTCCAATATTTGAAACACCAGCCATTGCAGTAACTTCTTGATCGTTAATATTACCATTTATAACTTTTGCAACCGTGGAATTTTCCCCTTTTTGATAAGTATCTGAATTCAACACTTCTTTATAATACCCACCCAAATAAACCAGATGAGTTCCCTGCCCCAGATATTCTTGGGTTATTTGAAATTCCATCATCAGCGGGGTTTGCTCCATTGCACCAAATAAAGGATGGAATGGCTCTCTGGGTTGAAAATCAATAGCTCCATTTTTTACCTGAATCAGTACATTACTTTTAAATTTTCCATCTAAAGGCTGAAATTCAAGGTTTGCCTGTTTATGGCGGTCCTCTGGTTCTTCATTACTATACACAAATGCTCGCCACATCACAATTCCTCCAAAAGGTTTTACTGCCTCCGCCAGCAAATTGGCTCCATCCGCATGGGTTCTGCCATAGTTTTGGGGACCTGGTTGTCCTTCTGAATTGGCTTTCACTAAAAATCCTCCAAAATCTGGGATTAAGGTATAAATTTCCTTAGTTTTTTCATTCCACCAATTTTGTACTTCTCCATTTAGCGGATCAGCTGTTTCCAATTTCCCCAGCTCAATAGGAGCACTAAATCGGGCAGTTAAATAGACTTTAATGCCATAAGCCCGAAATACATTTGCTAAAGCTTTTACCTTTTCCAGGTAATCTGGTCTAAGAATTAGTGCATTTGCATTTACATTAGTTAGAGAAACTCCATTTATACCAATAGAAGCATTTGCCCTTGCATAATCAATATATCTTTGGTCTATATAATCTGGTAATTGATGCCAGTTCCAAATAGAAAAGCCTGCATATCCTCTTTCCACAGTTCTGTCCAGATTATCCCAATGGTTTAGCATTCTCACTTTTATTTTAGGAATACTCTTCACCTGAAGGTTTGATACATCCTGATGTGTTTGAAGCAATTTTAACAAGTGGAATGTTCCATATAATAGAGCCTTATCTTGCAAGCCAGTAATTAAAATGACCTTTTGATTATTCAGTTGAACGGTTCGAATTATAAAACCGTCTTCTCCCAAAACCTTTAAGTCTTCATCCTTTAAAAGCGCCTTTATTTTTTGGTGTTGATTGTAATTTCCAATGAGCAACAATCCATCATTTGTACTTTCACTAAAGTTTACTTTCTGATCTAATAGCCCACCTAATCCTAATGCTAATTCCTCTCTGATTACCGTCATAGTGGAACTTTCTCCAAGTACATCCACCGACTGAAATATTTTCCTATAGTCTTCCAAAAGTGATGAGCTTTCTATAGGATTATACCGCAACCAAAGGCGATAGCCATCTTCTGCTTTTAGAGTTGTAATTGAAAGTAAAAGAAATATAAAAAAGCTAAAATTTAATTTAAGGAAACGCATTTTAGAATTAGTTTATTTAAAAAATTATGTTCCATGATAGGAAGCAAACTTTAACAAGATTATATCTTAATTTTTACTTAGATGAAAGTTGAAGTACCACCACAGATTTTGCAGGTAAATTTATTTCCAATTTTCCCTTTTTTAATTCAAAGTCTTTAAAAGGTTTTACAGCGACTTCCTCCGGATTTTCAAAGGTATTATGTGACTGAATGGAATTTGAGGTTAAAACCTGAGCAGTTACCTTGTCTGGAATATCATCCCCTTCCAGTTGAGTTAATAGTTGGATAGCTTTTCCCGGGTGAGCATTTACCAGACTTATATTAATAGTGCCATCATCACTTTTCGAACAAGACACATTTATAGCATCAATCTTTTCATCATTCAATTCATACTGTTCTGTTTTTAGAAAATGGGGCAATAGCATACTATTCTGATGCACCTTATACATGTTAAAAACATGGTAAGTAGGTGTCAGAAGCAGAGATTCTTCATTAGTTAAAATAAGTGCCTGAAGTACATTTACCGTTTGAGCCAGGTTGGCAATCTTTACCCTTTCTGCATGATTGTTAAAAATATTGAGCGTAATACCAGCCACAAAAGCATCTCTCAAACTATTTTGCTGGTATAAAAATCCTGGATTTGTTTCTGGTTCTACATTGTGCCAGGCTCCCCACTCATCTACTACAATAGCGACCTTTTTACCAGGATCATATTTATCCATTATCGTAGAATGTTTCCTTAGCAATTCATCCATAAATCCTGCCTTCCTTAAGGTGGTGATATAATCAGTTTCATTAAATTCAGTAGCAGAACCTTTATCTGCCCAGGTTTTGGTAACAGCATAATAATGTAAGGAAATCCCATCCATTAGGTTTAGAGGAATTTTTTTCATGAGGACTTCAGTCCAGTTATAATCATCAGTATTGGCTCCACCGGCAATTTTGAATAATTTATTTCCTCCATAGTTGCGGCAATAAGTAGCATATCTGTTATAAAGATCGGCATAATACTCAGGTGTCATATTACCCCCACAACCCCAGTTTTCATTCCCCACACCCCAATATTTTAAATTCCAAGCATTTTCTTCCCCATTTTCTTTTCTTAAATTCGATAATGGACTTTCTCCATCAAAATTAATGTACTCCACCCAATCTGCCATTTCTTCTACTGTTCCACTTCCCATATTTCCACAGATATATGGTTCAGTCCCTATCAGCTTGCAATAGTTTAAAAATTCATGCGTACCAAAGCTATTATCTTCGGTAACACCTCCCCAATGGGTATTCACCATTTTGGGGCGATCCTCATAATTCCCAATTCCATCCTTCCAGTGGTATTCATCCGCAAAGCATCCTCCAGGCCACCTCAAATTAGGAATACTAATACCTTTCAATGCTTCTAAAACATCCTTTCTATAACCATCTACATTTGGAATTTTGGAGTCTTTTCCCACCCAGATTCCACCGTAAATACACCTTCCCAGATGTTCACTAAAATGACCATAAATGTGTTTATTTATCTTCACTTTTCCTTCATCCAGATGAATGATGAGTTTGTTTTCTGTTTGGGCAAAAAGGGAAAATTCTGATATTATTAATATTATAGTTAAATAGTTTTTCATTAAAATTATATTTTTATATTTAGGAAATAATCAATAAAATATTAAATAAATATTTTCTTTTATAAAAATTTTATTCCTTTGAGTTTAATATTCCATTTTCATTTTCAAAATGAAGTTTATCCAAATCAAGATGATCTAAAATAATTACTCCCTGAATAGATGAAAATTTGGTTGGATCTTGTTTCCATGACCAGACTAATTTTCCATCCGCAGAAAATTCAAGTAATTGGGTACCTTCATTCCCTTGATCAGGACCATGCCCCTGCCAGTTGGCCACCACCAGGTTTCCATTTTTCAATATTTGTAAACCTGAGTAAAAATTCCCCCTTTTTTCTTCGGGACCACAAAATGCTTTTACAAGATTACTCTTTTCATTAAAAATCTGAATACTTCCTCCATATCCACTTGCGACTATTGTTTTTCCTTCAGGTAATCTGATGGCCTGCCATGCATGAGGGTTTTCCCTCCCTCCTACTTTTGCTTTCCATACGATTTCACCCTTCCTGTTTCCTTCTACCACTAAATCATTTGCAGTAATCAGGAAGTTACCCTGAGGTGTTTCTCGTAACAACCGAGCATATATAAAGTCTGGATAGACTATTTTATTTATTTTAGAGCCCTCTTTATTTACTTCTAAAAGAACAATTCCTTTTTCGTTCTCCCAATTCAAACCTACAAGTATAGTATTTCCATTTCGAAGTCTTCTGGCAGTTATGGTCTCAGGAAATGTAGTAATCTCTCCAGTTTTTTCCCCAGTTGAGATTAATCTCTCTTCAAATCCATTTTCGGTTCCGATCATCACTTTTCCCTTACCAATAAGTTGCAAATCCCGACCTTTGGGAATCGGTTGGAACCAATTTTCTGAAGGATTTGCAAGGTTGATAAAACTCAATTGAGATAAGCCTTCATCCCTCAGCAAAAAACTTCTGTTTTTTTTAGCACTAAAATCAGGCGAATAGATTAGTACAAATGCGGAAAAAGTAAGTATTGTTGAGCTTAGTAGCAGAATTGTTTTTAGTATTTTCATATTATAAAAAAATAATGGGATAGGATGTAGAGTTTGTTTTATAATTCAAAATGTAAGTTCTGGAACTTTTGTTTACTTTAAAAATTTTCAACCTAAATTTTCTTAAAAAAAGTTGGCTAAAACACTCTTTATAATCCTTTACAATAGGGATAATTAGACTGCCTGGAGGAAATATCTGGTATATTGGTTTTATCAATTTTAGAGAAAAGGCGCTTTATATACATTTAAGCACCAGTGCTCCACACCGGGTACTATTATTTCTGAGAAATAGTAATCTCACTATCAGTCTTTTACGGCAAAATAATACACAGTTAATTTTGAATTACTACTTAAAATATGCCTTAAAACTACACTCAACTCTAAGCCATTCCTTGATTTTTTTGGAGAATTCTTAATATCGTGAGTTTCAGAATTATTGCAATCTACTGTTTTCCACAATATTTTAAATTCATCGCCTTTATTTTGATTTTGTAGTGTGATCCCATGCAAATTTAAATTAAGATAAAATGATTCTCTATAGAAGAATCTCCAGTGAAATAAAATTTATTTTTGGGTACTTTTTATCAAGGTATTTTCCAAAAGCAAATAGTTCCCATTTCCACGATGTCAGGTAGCCCAAACTAAAAATATTTTGTTACAACTTTTTAAGTCATTTTCCCTAACCAACCTTGAAATATTCTTTTAAGGAAAATCTTTTTTAAAAAAATTATAGATTCTTTTATGGAAATGAGATTTCTTCTGCATCCTGTATAAAAAAACTAATTTATGAAGAAGCAATATTCGTTATCAATTGAAAATCCCTGTTCTGAGAAATGGGAAAATTTTACTCCAACCTCGAATGGTGGATTTTGTAGTTCCTGCCAAAAAAATGTAGTTGATTTTACCACTATGACTGATAAGGAAATTTTAGATTTTATAAGCAATTCACCAGAAAACGCTTGTGGTAGATTTCGAAATGATCAGTTAAGCAGGCCATACATACCATTTATTAAATCAAAAAGAAATCGGGGATGGCAAATGATGAGGACTGGAATAGCCAGCCTTTCAATGGTATTATTGAGTCAATTTGGTTTGGCTCAAAATGTAGCAAGGAATTCTAAAATCGAAATTGTTCAATCAGAAAAAACACCAGTCAAAAATCAAACTGAAAATCCAAAGACAAAAACAATAAGTGGTACAGTGGTAGATGAATATGGGGAGCCACTACCCGGAGTAAATATAATTTTAAAAGGAACAACAAATGGAACAGTTACAGATCTGGATGGGAGGTTTGAGTTTTCAGGGGAATTGAAACCAGGTGATATATTGGCTTTTAGTTATATAGGGTATGATACCAAAGAATATGTGATAAGCAAAAATGATTCTTTTACCATTACCTTAAATATGGAGTTAGATGTATGTGTTATGGTTGGCGAACTTTCAGTAGACAAAGTTTATGTATCAAAGCCTTCTAAAGTTGCCGGATTGTGGATGAAAATAAAGGATATATTATAATTATGAAGAAATGTAGCCATCTAAAAACCCTTTTAATCTTTGTTTTTGCATGTCTTACTTTCGAAGGTCAGGCATTGCATGAGCCAGAAGAACAATTTGCTAAAGCTGATAGTATAGCGGGACTTTATGCTGGTCACTCTATTTTAGATTTAAGAAGTCTATCTGAAAAATTAACCACTTCATTATCTACTGATGGAGAAAAGTTTAGGGCTATTTATAGTTGGGTATGTAACAATATCAAAAACGATTATAGTTTTTATAGGAAGAATAAAAAAATGCGGGAAAAGCTAAAGGATAAGCCTGAAGCACTAAAAGAATGGAATCGAAAGTCTCATCCAAAAGCTATGAAAACATTAATAAAGGAGCATAAAACGGTTTGTACTGGCTATGCCTATCTGGTGAAGGAATTGGCTTATTTTGCCAACATTGAGTGTAATGTTATTAATGGTTATGGTCGTACCATTGAGGGAAATATTGGAGGTAAAGGAATTGTCAATCATTCCTGGAATTCAGTTAAGATTAATAATACATGGTATTTATGTGATCCTACCTGGTCCAGCGGTTTAATAAATGTACAAAAAGCAGGTTTTGTAAAGCAATTTAATGAGGGTTACTATTTATCAGCGCCTGAATTATTTGTCTTAAATCATTATCCATTAGATACTACATGGCTTTTACTTAACAAAAAACCTACGCTTGATGAATTTTTAAATAGACCTTTAGTTTATAGAGGGGCATTCAGTCAAAAAATCATCCCCCAATTTCCCTCAACTTTTCATGTTGATGTAAAGAAAGGAGAAAAGTTTACCCTTCGCTTTGAAGCATTGGATGAGATTCAGGATAATAAAGTTGAGCTACAAATTAATCGTTCCAGTTCAGGAAATTCAATTTTTCCGGAAATATATCAGGATGCCTATGGGTACTATTGTTTGGATCATACCTTTTTATCTACGGGGACTTTCGATGTCCATTTATTATTGGATAATCAATATATTTTGACGTATTCAATTAAGGTAATCAGGTGAATGATTGTCAGCTTATTTTAGGGTGGATATTATTTTGTCAAAGACTTTGTCTAAAGTATACCCTTTCGGCTGCGAATGGTGCTACTTTAGGCAACTTCAAAAAAAGGTATCGGAAAAACTAATTCCCAACACCTTTTTTAATGTATTTCTACCTTATAGTATATAAGCTTGTTTTTTCAATATACCCGCCAAATTGGCTTCACTTTTCTTTGGAGTAGTAGTCTTATCAGTCTTTTGATGGTATATTCTCTGGTTCTGGGATTGAACCATTTCAAAGTATAGATTCCAGTAGTTTTTGATAAGTCAAGATCAACTGTTTCCTCCATTTTTAAGATAGATCAAATAGATATAGTTATTCTTGGCAAATCAATAATTTAATTTTTAGTGCTATCTCTAAGAATTTCTATCATCTTAATAATTTTATTAAAGTCTTTAGCTTTATTTTTCTCAGTTAATGATTGCAGGGCAATGATTACCGCTTTTTTATCTTTTGAAAAAATGGACTCCCCATTTTTCTTGTCCGCCTCTGAATTTTTGGTTTTTCTTTCTGTAATAAACTTAATTACATCATTCGAATCATCAAAGGTAAGGCTTGGGGGTAAATCTATTTTACCGATATCCTGCAGAATAGATTTCCTTAATTTGGAAGAACCTTTTAAAATTTCTCTTTTTAATTCAAGATTTATTAAACCAATTTTTTCTATTCCCCTTGCAAAATCAGCATCCCTTCTTATAGTTTTTTCGCCAACATTAAATTCTTTGGCGATCACTTCGCTTACTCTTTCCTTACCAGAATTATTTGGGTCATTTTGACCCAATTTATCCAAATCCTTAGGTCTACCAACTTTATTCCGTGCTCGTTCATATTTCAAGCCCCTCAAATAACTTCTTTGTTCATTTGTTAAATTTCTTCTGCCAAGTTGGTTTATCAGCATCCAGTCTTTCACAGATTCGAAGTTGGGTAGATCCAGAACCTTTACGCCATAATTTACCTTTTCCCCTTTAGCCTCAATTTTTTTGATTATCTCAAACCTGTTATGTCCATCAATCAGAATATAACCTTTTTTCTCTTCATACCACAAAAGCAAGTCTTCCCGTATGCCCTCTTTTCTAATGCTTTCCTCCAAAAGCGATTTTTCTTCCTCATTTAGCGGAGGAATGAAAGATTGTAATGCGGGATCAATTTTAATGTCTTTTCTATCATGCTGGCCAAAAACATTCAGGAATGTTTCCGATGTTTTTTGCTCAGTATTAGAATTTACCCTATTTGCTTTTTCTCTTAATTTATTAATTTTAGACATGCAATTATTTTTTACCTACAAGTTCTTTTGCTAAATTCATATAATCAATAGCGCCATTACTTTTGCTATCATATGTGAAAACATCTTCTCCGGAAATAGCGGATTCTTTTATTGAAATGCTATCTCTAATACTACTATTTAAAACATTTTGCAATTGTGCATCCTTTATTTGTTCCAAAATAAAATCATTGGCATTTGTTCTTTTTACAAAAGAGAGCAAAACCCCAAGACATTCAATTGTAGGATTTAGCCTTTTCTTAATTTCCGTATTAACCATCTTTTCCATATTCTTCAAACCTTCTATTGAATAGGGATCGCCCGATTGGATCATCAACAAATATTTAGTGGAGGCGATTAGGGCGTTTGCAGTATAAACGCCTACAGAAGGAGGGCAATCAATTAAAATATAATCTAAATCATTTTTGAATGGTTCAATCGCATCATATAATTTATAGTTTCGATTGATCTCGCTACTCAGCCTGTTTTCAATTGTGGCTAATCGAAGTTCTGCTGGAGTAGCGTAAAAGTTTTTAGAAATTTCCTGAATGGGTAATGGCTCATTGGCATCATAAACATCGAATACAGTTTTTGAAATATCTGTAATTCCAACCCCTCGGGTAAGGTTGGCTTGTGGATCATTATCAATTACTAATACTTTCTTTCCTAATATTGATAAGCCTTTCCCTAAATTTATGGCTGTTGTAGTTTTACCTACTCCGCCTTTTAAATTTAAAATCGAAATTATTTCCGCCATTTGCCTGTTTTGAATGAAAATTTATAAAGAGTTTTTTGGGTTTGTTTTGGTAAGAATGGAAGCTTAGTTTGTCATTTTTTTGCCAGAAAACAAATCCTTTCAAATATAGTGAAAATTTAAAGTCACGAATATTTATTAAATCTATTTTTAAAATTTTAATTGAATTAATGAATAAAAGTTGAATTTTGAAATAAAGTTTTCGGGATGAAAAGGCTTTTATTTGAGTGGTTTACAAAGAGTTGATGAATAAGAAGTTAGACAAAAATAGGTAGTGAAAGTGGGGTAGGGGAGGGAACCTTCTTAATTATAGAATTATCCAAAAGTCAGTAAAATCGTGGAAACAATACAATACATAAAAGTTTTTCGCTACATTTTGGATTTCAATTTAAAGTTGTTTCAAAGCAAATAATTAATCAGTACCTTTAAAGCATGTTTAAATTTTACCTAATTCGCTGCAAATGCACATTTCAGAAACCTCGTTTCAAAAGAAAATTTCTAAATAGCCCTCTATTCTGAAATTTTCTTATTTCACGAGCATCCTAAACTGAACATTTTTGCTTGATAAATTAAATTTTAAACAAGCTCTTTGGAAGATCTTTTAATGGAAAAACTTTTTAATTATTAAATGCGAAAGATATTATACGTCACAGCAATTCTACTTTTATTTTTCTTTGAATCCTATAGCCAGGGAATAGAATTTATTGAAAAAGAGGC
>JAHQVQ010000450.1 GCA_019634305.1 Flammeovirgaceae bacterium
AAATTATAATATTTTTTGAAGGACTTAACCTTCTTGTATCAAACACAAAAAATACTATTCCAATTAGGTTTAGAGGGACAAATCAAAAGTTGCACAACTTTTCAATTTATGAAAAAGAAAATAAAGCAGAAAGTAAAGGAACCTCGCAAATTAAAAAACATTAGTAAAAAACCGGCTCCACCATTATTTATATTAATTGATTTTTTTAAAGAGAATAAGGATTTTGAAAAAATTCAATCATTCTTAATCCAAAGAAAGGAAACTTCATCCATAGCGATTATAAATGCTTCAGATAACACTAAGGTGAACCTTCTGCAGGAATTTGGGGATAGACTTGTGGCTTATAGAAATAAACAGGAGTTTTTTCAAAACAATGAAAAGGACTATTGCCTTTATATTGATCAATATTCTACGTTTGAGGAAGTTTCAGAATTAATTAATTGGTATAATACCAGTTGGAAAGATTTGAATAACAAGTCATTAGCATTCGTTTCCAATGATAATGAAGGTTCGGTATTAAATAAGTTTTTTAGGTTTTGGATTTATTTCATTCTTGGGGTAAAAACTAATAATTATCCCTCAGGTTTAAAATTATTTTCCCTTCAAAATGGATTTCAATTTGGATTATTTTTAGATAATCAAAACCCTATAAGATCTCTATCCGCATTAAGAGATTATTTGCCAGAACAAATTGAAGTTCCAGTAAAATCTAAGGATAAAAGCCTGCCAAGTGGAATTTTATTTAAAGTCATTTTATTTTACATTTCTTTGATATTTGAAAAGTTCATCACGGAGCCATTAAAAGAACTCAAAGAGGAAAAGCTTCCTGTCCAACTGAAAAATGCAAATAGTGGGTTTTATAGATTGTCATTTCTATTTATAGCAATCATTTCCTTAATACTTTTACCTGCATTGAGTTTCGACTATGGCATGACCTGGGATGAGCCTGTTCTAGTGGATTACGCCAAAGATATTCGAACTTTTTATGCTACAGGTGGAGAAAACAGAGATGTTTTCGATATGACAAAGCATGCCCGTAATGCAACAGTTCACTATAGTGCTTCTTTTGATTTTTTAGCAGAGCTAATTCATGATTATTTGTCACCATTTGAAGGAATTTATGAAACAAGACATTTCCTAAATGCTCTTTTGGGTGCAATTGCTATCATTTTTATAGGACGGATTACACGTGAAGCTGGGTCATGGAGAACAGCAGTTTTTTCAGGAATATTTATGATATTATCTCCACGGTATTTTGGGCATTCTATGAACAATCCAAAGGATATTCCATTTTTGTTGGGATATGCGCTTTCCCTATATTTTATCATTCGTTTTTGTCGACAGTTTCCTAAACCGAAACCAGGAACAATTTTTTGGTTAATTTTTAGTCTTGCATTTATCATCAGTATCAAAATTGGTGGATTGCTGGCGGTAGGGCTTTTTGGTCTATTTACTGGTGCAACCTGGCTGGTTTATACAAATCAAAATACGATTGGCAATGCATTGAAATTAATCCCCCAATATACCATTTATATAGCCTTTATTGTTTTAGCTAGTTATTTACTTGGTATTTGGTTTTGGCCCTGGGGATATGATAAACCATTTGAAAATCCGATAATTTCACTCCAGGAATTTACAAACTTTCGTTTCCTGATTACCTATGAATTATTTGAAGGAGAAAGGATTAATATGGATAGTCCACCTTGGTATTATATTTTCAAATGGATAGGCATTAGCGTTCCTCTTTTTGTGCTAATTGGATTTATTATAGGGCTTCTACCTATTCCCAATAAACTGAAAAAATATGATATATCCATCTTACTGATGTTAGTTTTTTCTCTGTTTTTTCCTATCATTTATACCATTGTTAAAAACTCTACACTTTATTCTGGTTGGAGACATTTAATGTTTGTTTATGTTCCACTTGTGGCCATTGCAGCTATTGGTTGGGATTACCTTTTACAATTATCAAATAAAAAAGTGGTGAATTATGGGGTGGTAGTTGTGCTTTTAGGATTGATGATAAAGCCTACAGTTTGGATGGTAAAAAATCACCCAAATCAATATGTTTATTTTAATGAAGTTGTTGGAGGAGTAAATGGAGCTTACAAAGAATATGAAACTGAATATTGGTGTAATTCTATGAAACAAGCTGCAGATTGGCTTATTGAAAATGAGCCAATTGAACAGAAAAGACACAGGGTTGCAGCCAATTTTGAAATCCAAACAGCTCAATATTATGCTAATAAACAAACGGATAGTATTCAGATGATTTGGACTAGGGAAAACGAAAAATTTAGGAAAGATTGGGATTATGCATTTTTTGGAACTAGAGGAATGTCCACTGAATTAATAAAAGCAAGTTTTCCTCCAAAAGGTACTATTCATGTGATTAAAGCGGATACTGTTCCTCTATTGGCTATAGTAAAAAGAGAGAATAGATATTTACCAGAAGCCTTTAAATTAAGAGGCAAGGGAAGAGCGGTACAGGCCCTTGAATTAGCACAAAAATCTGTAGTTTATGAACCTAACAATGTGGAAGCTTTGCGTTTGGTAGGGATGTTGCAAATTGACCTAAAAAAGAGTGATGAGGCTATTGTGACCCTTAGTAAAGTAATCAGACTAAATCCGGATGATTTTGTTTCCTATACATTGGTAGGAATCGCTTACAATCAGAAAAAACAATATAGTGACGCAATAAAGTTATTTAATAAATCAGTTTCCTTAAAGGTAAATAATACTAGTGGATACCTTAACCGTGGCAGATCTTATATGGCCATGAAGGAATTTGATAAGGCTATCAAAAGTTTTCAGAAAGCAGCTGAATATGATAATGGTAAAAATCCTAGAATCTTTGTAGATATGGGAATGGCATTTTTTCAGAAAGGGCTCCAATTGCCAAATAGTAAAACTCAATACTTCCAAATGGGTATCAGAAATCTTCAGGTAGCGCTCCAAATTAGGCCAAATATGCCAGATGTTTTCAGAACGCTTTCATATGCTTACAAAGAAATTGGTGATGAGCTAAATGCAAAAAAATATGCAGATATGCTTTAATATGGAATAGTGAGTTTCTTTACTATTAATACTTGAATTAAGGTAAAAAAGGGCTTAAAAATATTAGTTTTTGATACGAAGTACTGATGCCTATTTTTTCCCTTTTTCCTTTCTTATAGCAATGGAAAGGAAATAGAAAAAGCCCCCCAAAACCACTCCCAATATAATAATCATACTAATAATGCTTGATCCACTCATGATCTGTTAAATTTTTTGTAGATAAATTTATTTAATACAATTCCTACTACTAAAACAAAAAACCATTGTGTAATTATAGAGGCATTGCTGTAAACATCAAATAGATGCCAATTCCCATTGGCATCAAACCATGGGTAAGTGCTATATCCTTGTGACATCCACCAATAAATTAATATTGCACCAAGAAAAATATTGAAGGTAATACAAATAGAAAAGTAAAGGCTTGGGACTCTAAAATCGGAGTCCTGATCGATAAAAGATAGTTTGAATTTTGTAGAACCATATTTTAACACGGCAAAGATTATAAATAACCCTGAAATAATTAATCCTATTCCCCAAACCCAGTCTTGGTTGGAGAAAAAATCTAATGAATACGCTGAAGGCAATCCAAATAAAATACAAAATAAACCGGCACGAATAGCTGATTTGTGTCTTGTAAGACCTATATCTCCTAACACCTTAATAAATAATTCCAACATTGGTAATAGGGAACTAAAGGCTGCTAGAAAGAAGGCGATAAAAAATACTACAGTTAGTAAAACTCCCCCTGGTATTTGAACAAGTAATTTGGGAATAATAGTAAAAGTAAGTGCCTGATTTCCTGTTTGGAGATAGGTAATAGCTTCTTCATTGGATGGTGCTAATGCAAAAACTGCAGGTAAAATTGCTATACCTGCTAATAGTGATGCAGTATTGTTGCCAAACGCACTTATAAATGTATTTAATGTAACATCTTCTTTATTTCTTGAATAAGACGATATGGTCATAATTAGTCCCCATCCAGCACCTGTGGACCAGGCTGATTGTGAAAGTGCCTCAATCCAAACTTTTGGTTCCTTAAAAAGTGCTACATCTATGCCGAACAAGTAATCCAATCCCTGTGTACCATTCTCCATATTTAAGGCAATTACACTTATCAGCGCTAGAAGTATGAATAAGGTAGGAATAATAATTTTATTTGCGACTTCTAAACCTTTTTGAATTCCTCTATATAATAAAGTTATCCCTAATATCACGGCAATGGAATGAAGAACCACGGTAACCATATTTCCACTTGAAATAGTTAGCCAATATTCTTCCAGATAATTTGGGTTAGTAACCAGTTGGTTAGCTAGGGTAGGTTGGCCTGAAAAGTAATTTCCTAAATCGGAAATGAAATAACTTAAATAACGCAATGCCCAGGCCGTTACAACTGAATAATAAAATGTAATCCCTAGTGTACAAACAGTAATAAAAAAACCCATCCAGGTATATGATTTTCCTGCAATGGAAGAAAACGAGCCTATAACTCCTTTCTTAAAGGTTTTACCAATTGAAAACTCTGCAAGTAAAATTGGAATCGACCACAACATTAAAAACATTATCCAGAGAATAAGAAATGTGCCTCCATATTGTCCAGCCAATCGAGGAAAACGCCATAAATTCCCTGCGCCTACTGCCATTCCTAATGAGGCTAAAATTATTCCCCATCGGCTGCTAAACTGTTCTTTTAATGCCATTCAATTAAAATTACTATTCTTTAAATATATCTCACTGATTTTACTACCAAAAATTAAGCTTTAGAAAATGAGGTTAACTAATTGAAAATAAACAAATCAGGAAGTGTGGGGAAAGATAATGAGAAATTTAGTAACACCAAAAAATGAGTGAGGGAAGAACAGTAAAAATCAGAATAGTCAAAATTGAAGAGTTAGGCTTGTGGGTTTAAAACTCAATGATCATTTCTAATTAAGGGCAAATTTAGTTTAGGGGTTACTGTTCAGGTATAATGAAAAAATATTGGATTAAATACAAATAAAGCAGGTTGATATTCTTGAACTTTTATTAAATCGC
>JAHQVQ010000451.1 GCA_019634305.1 Flammeovirgaceae bacterium
TAATACCTTGTGGATCAAAAGCATCTCTTAAACCATTACCAAGAAGATTGAATGCGAGTACCATAAAACTAATACACAAACTTGGTAGCAACACTAAATGCCAGCTATTACTAGTGCCAATTGCCCTAAAGCCTTCATTGATCATCATTCCCCAAGAGGGGGTTGGTGGCTGAACGCCCAATCCTAAAAAGCTTAAGCCTGCTTCTATTAAAATAGCCATAGCAAAATTAGAAGTACTGATCACTACAATAGGCCCAATGATATTGGGTAGTATATGGTAAAAAATAATCCTTCTGTTAGAAAAGCCTAAAGCCCTTGCAGCTTCAATAAAAAGTTTTTGTTTTATTCCCATTATCTGTCCTCTCACTACTCGGGCAAATTCAACCCACATGGTAAGCCCAACTGCTACAAATGCTACCCAAACTCCTTTATTTTGCAAAGCCAAACTTATTGCTATTACAAGCATTATGGTAGGAATAGACCATATTACAGTCATTATCCACATGATAAAATGATCAACTTTACCTCCAAAAAAACCAGCGATTGCTCCAAAAGTCACACCAACAAAAATGGAAATTAAAAGGGAAATGAAGCCGATTGAAAGGGAAATTCTTGTGCCATACAACAATCTACTCAACATATCCCTTCCAGACTTATCAGTCCCTAATAAATAGGTTCTTTTCTCTACATTATTTTCCCAAAACTCTTTTTCTAACTCTTCTTGTGAAATTTCACAAATTTTTTCTTCAGAGTCCAAATAAATAATATTGTCACCATCTTTTTTATAATTCGAATTAAAATCCTTTCCTAATTTATTTGAAGGACCTACAAATAATGGTTTTACGCAATTAAGTAATAGATGGTCTACTTCCTTTATTTCCCTACCGTGGGGACGGAAATAAATACTGTCTTTTAAAATTTTGGGAGTACCAATAATTGGAACAATGGTATATTCACTTTCCTGACCATTAAGAATTCGGTCAAATACTCCGACCTTCTCAACGGCCATATTTTTACGAATCTTTAAAATTCCTACAGAAAAGCCTGGGGTTCTTTTTTGGATTTGAACTGCGCCATCATTAGCAAATGGCGTATTATCGGGCATAATCAAATAACCCAAAGCAGCAACGATATGGGCAACAACAATTAGGATAAAACCAAAAACTGCTGGTTTATTCTTTAAGAGTCGCTTTTTAGCGTAAAATATAGGGGTTTTATAATTAAGTTGTTGAGACATTCAATACCACTACTTACATTAAAGCTATTCTTATCTTTACTAAAGGATTTTATTAATAGCTTTTTCTCCTCTTTTTAAACTTAAAATTCAGGTTTTATTATGGGCAAAAAGTCCTTTCTTTGATGCCAGGTAAAAATAATTTTTAAACCCCTCTCCCAAATTCACATTCTCAATTGGCAATTCTTCAGAAATTGACTTAAAGCAAACGATCCATTTTTTTTCCATAAGCTCCATTAAACAATGCTTTAAATCCTTTTCGTCAATTCCTGTTTGTTCTTTTAAATCTGAATAGGAAATAACAAAATATAATTCATCTAACACTTCATATTCAATGTCAGTCATCATTCTCTTCTTTTTTTGTAGTTAAAATTAAAAGCTATGGTGTGGATTTTTGCTGCAAATTCTTGTAAGTTCTTCTAAAGTGACTCAAATGCATTAGCCCTAATGCTTCATATTTTAAACTTCAATCACTTAAACGAATTAAAATCCAAATATTTCCTGTAAAAAATATTTCCAATCTTTATTTTTGAAAGTTTAAGAATAGTTAAAAAAACCATTTTTATCCTAAATTGACACTTGTCTGAAAACTATTATCACACTCATTATAAGTTACTTACAGATAAATATCTAAAAAATAAGGCTTTAAAAATTTTTGTTCTCTTAGTCAAAATTCCCTGCCTTTCCAATGGTATGCACCAAATGTTCCTGCAAAAGCCATTATTACTATATAGAAAGGATGAATGAATGACATTAGGGGAATAAGAAAAGACAAATCTTTCTTTTTATAGAAATTTAAAATGCGGTGTAAATAAGCATATTCCACTAAAGTTTTAGCAATGAAAATGATTAGTAAAAGATTTATTTCTATTAGCCCTATAAACCCACTCAATACTGCTAGAACAAATAGAAGATGATAGGAAAATATACCCAAAGCTACAAATTTGGGAGACTTGGATCGATAGTAACTCCACTTCCCACCCCACCTTTTCCTTTGTTGGAAAAATGACCAAAAATCAGGTTTTGCAGCAGTAGAAACAATAGTTTGGTTACTTTTTAGAAACCTGACTCCTTTGGGGTATTTTTCATTGATTTTATGCATCAAAAATTCATCATCACCAGAAGGAATATGTTCCACTCCTTCAAATCCATTTACCTCATGAAAAATCTCCTTTATATAAGCCAAATTTGCTCCATTGCACATATTGGGAATACCTGCATGCATGCAAGCAGCTCCTGAACCTATAAGGCTCATAAATTCGATAGTCTGAAATTTTTCAAATACATTATTTTCTGGAAGGAAAGTTACTCCACTACTCACAAACTTAGGCTTATGAGTAATAAAATAATCATGAATATGCCTAAGCCAGTTGGGTCCAACTCGGCAATCTCCATCTGTTGTTACTATAATTTCTCCTTCCGCCTTTGAAATGGCCAAGGAAATGGCTGCTTTTTTATGAGATAATATTTTCCTTTTGGAGGGAAGTGGGAATAATTTGATTTCAATAGAAGACCTAGCTTTGATTTTTTCAACGACTTCAAGTGTAGCATCTTCAGAATGGTCATCAATGATTATTACCTCAAAAATTTTAAAACTTTGGTTTTCAAGATCAAGAAGTAATGAAGGCAAATTTTCTGCTTCATTTCTTACTGGGATGATTACCGTTATTTTTTGAAAAATCTTATTAGCATTTTGTCCGCCTTCAAAAACTTCAATATTCGCCCAATTGTAATATAAAAAAATAGTAAAGCCACAATACAAGATTGTGGCTATGGAAATTACAAATTCAAAAATCACCTTTTTTTGTATAATTTCTAATTAATCTATAAACTGAGGTGCAACAATTAAATCCTTAGTTCCATGCCCCCAGGAATAGAATCCGCACCCAGATTTCACTCCAAGTTGACCTGCATTTACCATATTTACCAACAATGGACTAGGCGCATATTTGTCATCTCCTAAACCATCCTGAAGCACTTTTAAAATGGAAAGACAAACATCCAACCCAATAAAATCTGCTAATTGTAGTGGTCCCATAGGATGAGCCATTCCCAATTTCATAATTTCATCAATTTCCTGTACTCCAGCCACTCCTGATTGTAAAGAAAGAATCGCTTCATTGATCATAGGCATTAAAATTCGATTGGCTACAAACCCGGGATAATCATTTGCTAATACAGGTGTTTTCCCCAACTTTTCCGAGATATTGATCACAAATTCAGAAGTATTTTTATCTGTTAAATAACCATTTATTACTTCCACCAATTTCATAATTGGAACAGGATTCATAAAATGCATTCCAATCACTTTTTCAGGTCGACTAGTGGCCGAAGCTATTTTCGTTATGGAAATGGACGAAGTATTGGAAGCTAAAATGGCATCATTGGGACTAAATTTATCAATCTCAGAAAAAATATTCAATTTAAGGTCTTGATTTTCTGTTGCTGCCTCCACCACCAGGTTAGCAGATTTTACACCCTCCTCAATTGAAGTAAAAGTATTGATATTATTTAATGTGTTCAATTTATCTGCTTCTGTTATTTTTTCTTTTTTTATAAGCCTGTCAAGGTTTTTATTTATGGTATTTAATCCTTTTTCCAAAGCCTTCTCTGAAACATCGATCAAAGAAACATTAAAACCATTTTGGGCAAAAACGTGGGCAATTCCATTTCCCATTGTGCCAGCTCCAATTACACTTATGTTATTCATATTCTATTTGGTTAAGATTCTCATTACAAAACCTATTCTTTCTCACTCAATATCAAGCACTTAATTAGGCTTCGGCTTTTTCAGGTTTTATACTTAGCAAATATAAAAATTTTCATTTCCGAGGTGGAATTATAGCAAATTAATTTGAATTCAGATTAAAGATTAGCAATTCAAAATTTTATTTATTTTTTAGAGTAAACTGCTATTGATTTTCAAGCGGAAATAATTGCCATTAATTGAATTTTATGTAGGAACAAATAGCAAATTCGAAAACCAATTTCTGTTTAGTGTAAAATCAATTTTCTATATTTCCATCAAAATTAGAAAAACATTAGTTTAAGATAGGCATGAAGGAAATTTTATTGATTTTTTGTGGAGGAGGTTTAGGCAGTCTATGCAGATTTTTTATTTCGAAGTGGTTAAACCCTATTTTTAAATTATATCCTCTTGGAACACTTACTACTAACTTTTTAAGCTGTATTGTCTTAGGATTAGTCGCCTATGTTTTGCTATCTAAAATTAATCCTGGTGATTGGCTTAGACCTGTTTTCCTTATTGGTTTTTGTGGAGGTTTCAGTACATTTTCAACATTCAGCAATGAAATCTTAATTATGGTTAGAGAAGGAAATTGGCAATATGGCGTATTTTATATTTTGAGTAGTATAATTATTAGTATTCTGGCTCTTTTAGGTGGGTCTTATCTTGGTAAATTGATTTTTGGATAAAAGTATGAATTTATCTTTATTTTAGTTGCTAATTTATTTTGAAATACCCAAACCTACACTTTTCTGATTGCTGAAATAAGCTTCTACCCTATCTGCTACATTCTTTCTGATATTTGAATAAAACAGATTATATTCAAAAACATGGTAATCTTTTAAGATAAATGCTTTGTAACCACTTTTCTTTATTTTCCCCACTTTCAGAATTCCATTATCCAATTTCCCATCAATTACATTTTTGTCCATCTTTTTAAACTTTTTAGGTTTTCTTGCAAATTTTGTCCCTCCAATATTTAAATCATATCCTGCGTAATCTTCCTCCATGCTCCAGGTTAAAGGATTTGTTCCGATAAATTTTTTATGCTCATTTGATTCAAATTTTTCTCCATAACTTCCGTAAAACATCAAATCATTTCTAAAGTAAAATGGAGCCTTCTTTTTAATTTTTCCACCATGTGTATTAAATGAAATGATACAACCAGTTTGAGCTGCAGAATTACAAGGTTTAATATCTTGAAATGATCTTTCATATTTATCCGCTGAAATAGCAGAGGCATTCCCAATTAGATAAGCAGCTACCAATTTTTTAAATAATGGTTTTCCTTCAAAATATTCTTCAATCAGCCTTAAACCATGATAGCTTCCCTGACTATGTCCGGCAATAATTATAGGTCTTCCATTATGGTAGTGTTCCAAATAATATTCAAAGGCTTTTTTCACATCCTCATAAGCCAAATTAAAAACATCATTCCTCTTTTTATGCGTCTGCTTTTTGAGAAATGAACCTAAAGAAACTTGTCGGTACCTGGGCGCATAAACTTTGCATGATCCATTGAAAATAGATGCCTGGTTCATCACTACAAAATCTGACCTCCTATTGAACCTATTCGTACTTAAATCTGCATTTTTCACCTTAAATAAACCCAAAGCAGTTGTAGGATGAATATAGAATAAGTCCACCTTAGCATCCTTTTGATTATTCCTAAAACCTGATTCCAGTGGTACCAAATCGGCAGGATCATCTTTGTAAGGCAAGGCTATCCAACATAGACTATCACTGTAATTTGGAACTTCTGATTTTATTTGGCCAAAACCAGAATAACTCTTCATTACAAAAACCAAAATAAACAAAATGGCAACATTCTTTATTCTCATATTATTTATTACGAATTTTGTACTAAGAACTACAAAAATAGACGAAACTCCCCTTTTTCAAATAATAAATGATATGTCATTAAATAGTAACGGGCTTTAAAAGCATGGTTAAGCCATAACTATTTTAATTTTTGGCTTCATTAAAAAGTTTATCCAGGCCAACAATCTGATAACTTATGAAATGAATATTTCCACTTTTTTTATCATAATATTTGCGTTGTTTCTCTGGAAGAACAGCAATCAGGTTTTTACTAACCTTGCCTTCATCCAAAATTTCTATCCTATAAACTGCATAATAATATGGTTTAATTCCAGCGGAAGTTTTAGCACTCTTTTTCCATTTTATCAGGTTTCCTCCATCAGATTTTTTTAAAATAACCTGATGCGGTGAATTTGGTAAATCTTTTGGTTTCCATGGCATTTCCGGAGGCAGTACTCTTGCTGAATAAAGATCTGTTTCTAAAGAATCTACCACATGGTTTGGATTTTTATTTAGTGAAGAAGAATTAAAGAAAATACTTCCCTGAACTTTTGTGGAAAAACTTCTATTATACCTAATCTGATCCGGAATTTCGTTGGGTTGAAACCAGGCTGAATCATAGTTATTATTGATTTTATAAATTCCTTGCCCTATATAAATATGTCTATCTGTATCCAGGTTAGCCCACCAATTCACCAAAGTATCGTAAGCGGCTGGTTTAAACCCTTTTGCCCAATAAATCTGAGGAGCCATATAATCTACCCATCCTTTTTCCAACCAAACTTTTGTATCGGCATATAAAGAATCATAGGACGGTGCACCTGCAGTGGTATTTGAACCCAGACTATCAGAAGCGACATTCCTCCAAACTCCAAATGGACTTACACCAAATTTCACCCGTTGGTCTTTCTTATTTATTAAAGCATAAACATCTTTAATTAAATTATTGACATTATTTCTTCGCCATTCTGCCTTATCCGAAAAATTCCCTTTGAATTTGGCAAATGTTTCCTCATCTGGAAAAAGTTCATTTTTCCTTGGATAAGGATAAAAATAATCATCAAAATGAATTCCATCTACTTCATATCGGTCTAATATCTCCTCAATAATATCCACTATATATTGCTGAACCTCTGGGATACCGGGATTGAGCATTTTCACATTTCCGTGAGTTACTATCCAATCTGGTTTTTTGTAGATAATATTATCCTTATCAATATTTTCAGTATTCTTATTTGTCAAAACACGATAAGGATTTATCCAGGCATGAAATTCCAACCCTCTTTTCCTGCATTCTTCAAGCATAAATTTTAAAGGATCATAGCCAGGTCTAGGCTTTTTCCCCTGTTCACCAGATAGCCATTCTGACCATGGTTCCATTTTACTTTTATAAAAAACATTCGCATTAGGCCGTATCTGCACGAATACAGCATTCAATCCCTGTTCCAAGTGTTGATCAAGAATTTTTGTAAAGGCTACTTTTTGTTTTTTACTATTGTAATCCCCATTTTCAGGCCAATCGATATTTAAAACTGTAGCTATCCATACTCCTCTCAGTTCCCTTTTAGGAACTTCCTCTTGTGCAATTGATTGATTAAAAAATGATATTAAAACAAGGAGAGGTAGGATTAAATAATTTTTGAGCATTAGTTTAATATATTATGTATTTAAGTGAATGAATGCTTTTGCTAGGGGTACAATAACTAAGGTTGCCCCGATGGTAGTTTAGCATTCTATATTAAGGAATAAAAGGTAGTCTAAAGGAAGATGATTATTTTAAAACAGAAGATTTTTTCAACTTTCCGGAAATATCTTTAATTACTAATTTAGCGTGTTCTCTGGAATTTTCAATAAACCAAGTACTGGTTTTCATTCCCCCACACACTACCCCGGCAAGATATAGATTTTTCACATTGGTTTCATAAGTTTCCTTATTATGAGTTGGGGTTAGTAATTCATCATTGCTTAATGAGATTCCACTTTTTTTCAAAAAATCAAAATCTGGCATATATCCAGTAAGCGCCAGCACAAAATCGTTGGCAATCACCTCAACACCCTCAGGAGTTTTAATAGCTACCTCATCTTCAGAAATCCAATCTACACTTGAGTTATAATAAGCTTTTATAGAACCCTCTTTTATCCTATTTTCAATATCTGGCCTGATCCAATACTTTACCCTGTGACTAATTTCCTCTCCTCTAATAATGATTGATACATCAGCTCCTTTTCTATAGGTTTCCAAAGCAGCATCAACAGCTGAGTTAGCAGCTCCAACTACTACTACTTTTTGTCCGGCATAAGGATGAGGTTCACCATAGTAGTGTTTTACTTTGGGTAAATCTTCTCCTTTTACATTCATTTTGTTGGGAATATCATAAAACCCAGTAGCAATTACCACCGATTCAGTAAGATAAACACCTTTACTTGTTTCTACTTTAAACTTTTCTCCCTGAACCTTTTGGACATTAATCACTCTTTCATAGAAATTGATATCCAATTCCCATTTATTCAACACCCTCCTAAAATATTCCAAGGCCTCACTTCTGGTAGGTTTATTATAATGTGAAATAAAAGGCACTCCTCCTATTTCCAATAGTTCGGAAGTTGAAAAAAATGTCATATTGGCTGGGTAATTATAAAGGGAATTAACCAGGCATCCTTTTTCAATTATTTTATAATCAAGGGTAGCTTTTTTTGCTTCAATACCACAAGCCATTCCAATAGGCCCTCCCCCAATCACCAATACATCAAGTATTCTTTCTTTATTCATTATTATATATGTTCTATGGAACTTTGAGCAAAACTAAAGAAAAATGGATAAGATTTTAAAGTTATGTTTTCTGTAATACTAAAACACCCTCAGAATAAAATCCCAAGGGTGTAAGTTCAATTTAATCTAAAATTACTAACATAAACCAAGTCTTTAAAAAACTTGCTACTAATCTTCTAATACTCCGATAAATCTTTTATATTTAATTATATCAATACTCAAAATTTTTATAAATTGGAAACTTTCCAGTATTGAAAAAAATATTTTTTACTTTTTAATATATACGCAAATTAAATTGTGCATCAATAAGTAAAAATGATTTATCCCCAGTTAAATTATTGATATTTATCATAATTAAAACATTGATTTTTATTCTATTTTTAAACCTTGTTCAATTAGTCCTAATTTTTTTTAAACCAGACACTTTACCGAAATGGATAGCATATTAGTTCCTATAGATTTTTCAGATAATTCCATGAATGCTTTGAGCTATGCCGTTGGGTTGGCTCAGGAATTAAATAGCACTATTACTTTGTTCAATAGTTATCCAATTGATGTTCCTATGGCTATGGAATATTCATCCGGAGCTTATATGCAATCATTAAATACAGAAGTAAAGCAGAATCGGGAAAATCGGTTACAAGAAATAATTTCAAATTATAATACTACCACCTATAAAGATTCTAATGAAGTAGTTCGATTTAAAATTCAGGTAAGAGAAGGGGTGGCAGCAGATAGTATTTTGCTAATGATTGAGGAATTTGGATTTGAACTGATAATAATGGGAACAAAAGGAGCCTCTGGTTTAGAGGAAGTTCTTTTGGGAAGTATCGCTGTTTCAGTAATGGAAAGGGTTAAGATTCCAATAATAGTCGTTCCTGAGGATGCCAAATTCGCTCATTTAGAAAAAATTGTTTACGCCACCGATTTTGATGATAAGGATATTGAAATTATTGATACGATTCAAAACCTTGGGGAATATTTTAATTCTGAAATCACCTGTCTACATATTAATACCTCTCCATCTAAAGTAGAAGAAGAAGAAGGAAAACTGGATGCCTTAAAACGAAATTACTTTTTCACTCCGGTAAATCAACTCAGTTTTAAGATCATATCAGATGAAAAGGTCGAACACGGATTACAAGAATATATTGAAAAAAATGACATTGATCTGATTGTGGTAACTCCAAAAGAAAGAGGTTTTATTGAGGGAATATTCCATAAAAGTCTATCCCGAAAGCTGGCCTTCCATGCACACACTCCAATTCTGGTTGCCAAATAAATAGGATAATTCTCATAATATTTTAAACCTAATTTTTACTCTGCTGAAATTGGGCGTTAAAATCAAGCCCAAATCATAATTCTCTGGATTTTTACCAAATAATTTCCTGGGATTTCTATTATTTAATAAACTACTTTCCAACCCTGCTATTTAATTATTTTTTTATTATGCATGCATAATAAAAAAATAATTTCTATATTTGTTTTAAATGTTATGCATGCATAACATTTTCCTTTACCAAAACGTTAAAAAAGAAATCAAATAAAATACTAAGACATGGAAGCATCAATCAGTAAAAAAGCCAAAAAAGGTGGAGAATTTTTGATCAAAGAAACAGAAGCCAACCAAATCTTCATTCCTGAAGAATTCACCGAAGAACAAAACATGATGGCTCAGGCCACTAAAGATTTTATTGAAACCGAGATAGCTCCAAAAGTTGAAGAAATTGATAGCATGAAAGATGGCCTGATGAGGTCTATTTTAGACAAGGCAGGAGAGCTTGGGTTACTGGGAATATCTATTCCGGAAGAATATGGAGGATTGGGAATGAGCTTTAACACTTCAATGCTTATTGCCGATGTAATAGGTTCAGCAGGTTCTTTTTCTACTACTTATGGAGCACACACAGGAATCGGAACATTACCAATTCTTTATTATGGTAATGAAGAGCAAAAGAAAAACTATTTACCAAAATTAGCTTCAGGAGAATGGGCAGCCTGCTATTGCCTAACAGAACCTGATGCTGGTTCAGATGCAAATTCTGGGAAAACTAAAGCAGAGTTGACTGAGGATGGTAAGTTCTATAAAATTAATGGACAGAAAATGTGGATTTCCAATGCCGGATTTGCTGATTTGTTCATTGTTTTTGCCAAAATTGAAGATGACAAGAATCTTACAGCATTTATTATTGAAAAATCATTTGGTGGTATTACCATGAATGATGAAGAAAAGAAAATGGGAATTAAAGGTTCTTCCACCAGACAAGTATTTTTCAATGATTGTATGGTTCCAGTGGAGAATATGCTTTCAACCAGAGGTAACGGTTTTAAGATCGCAGTAAACATTCTTAATATTGGTAGAATTAAATTAGGTGCAGGAGTAATTGGAGGATGTAAATCAGTAACTTCTCTTGCAGTAAATTATTCCAATGAGAGAAAACAATTTGGAACGAGTATTGGAACTTTTGGAGCTATTAAGCAAAAATTAGCCAATATGGCTATTAGGACATTTGCTACAGAATCTTCTGCCTACAGAGCAGGACAGGATGTAGAGGATTTGATCGATGAATTGATCGATGGGGGAATAGATGAAAATGAGGCTAAATTAAAAGCTACGGAACAATTCGCTATCGAATGTGCAATTATTAAAATTCATGGATCGGAAGTTCTAGATTATGTAGTGGATGAAGGAGTTCAGACTTATGGTGGAATGGGATTTTCTGCTGATGCCCCAATGGAAAGAGCCTATAGAGATGCAAGAATTTCCAGAATTTATGAAGGTACCAATGAAATCAACAGAATGCTTTTAGTAGGAATGGCCTTAAAAAGAGCGATGAAAGGTGAATTGGATATGATGGAGCCAGCCATGGCAGTTGCTAAGGAATTAACATCAATTCCATCATTTGCTGCTATTGATAAATCTGCACCATTTGCTGAAGAAAAAGAGGTATTAAAAAATCTGAAGAAGGCTATTTTGATGGTTGCTGGAAAAGCAGCTCAAAAATTTGGATTGGCATTAAACGATCAACAGGAGGTTTTAATGAATGCTGCTGATATGCTAATTGAGGTTTATGCAGTTGAATCAATTCTTTTAAGAACTGAAAAAATCATCTATCTTAAAGGAGAAGAAGCTGGAAGTTTCCACAAAAAAATGACTAGTGTATATCTTCAGGAAGCTGTTGATAAAGTAAATGTTTCGGGAAAAGAAGCTATATCAGCCATCGCCACTGGAGATGAGCAAAAAGTAATGCTAATGGGGCTAAAAAGATTTACAAAAATCAATTTGGTCAATACCCATGAATTAAGAAGAGAGATTGCAGATTTTATGCTAGGAAAAAATGAATATCCTTTCTAAGGAAAGGATTTAAGAATAAAATAATCTGGCTTTGAAACACAACACAATGATGTCAGAACTTAAAGAAACAATTACCGATTAAAAGTTTAACCGTTAAACTTAACCATTATCAAAACCGCAGCATTATATGCTGCGGTTTTTTTATACTTTTGATTGAAGAATAAATTCCTTCTTCTTTTCCTCATTTGATTTTTCGTATTGCAAGGTAGAGTAAGCAATTCCAAAATTTTTGGGAATTGAAATATGGGGGAAATTCAATTTAATAGCAATTTTTACAATTGCCATATGGTGAATAGCATGTTCCAAATTAAAAGCAAGTTCCCTAGCAAGACTTGATTCCATATAAATCACCTCATCTTTGTCAGTTGAAAAAGATGCTGCTAAAAGTAAAGCTTTATCAGATTTTAATAATTTTAAGGAATCTTTTAACTTTTGGAGGGCGATAATTGCCTTTTCTCTGCTATTTTCCATTTCACCATTATGAGCCCTTTTATCGTAACTGATTTTTCCTTCCTGATAATTAGAAAGTAAAATTTGATAAAATTCAATCACATGTCTTTGATGTTTACCTATACTACTACCTGAAAGGATTTCAAGTGGAAGACAAAACTCTTCGGGTTTTAAATGTTTGGTGACATCAATGAGCTGGTTTATGATCTCTATGCATACATCCTTTAAATACATAAATTTATTTTAGTTAGTTTGTTTTAGGCCCGCCCCAATCAATAACAAGTAATACCATCTCATTATCAGTCAGTTATGTTTTTTATTTTATATTTCTAATCAACTAAATTGTTCTAAATACCTCTTTAAAAAATCAGGTCAGAAGTTAAAGTAAGGAAAAATACAAAAATTAAGTTCAATTCAATGAATCTTTATAAAAATTGCATATAAAATGCCTTTTTAAGTTAAAAAATCATCTTCTAAACCACAATTTCTTTACTAATACTAAAATATAGAATAACTGATTTGTTACTTAAAAAACAACCATTTAGTTAATTCTTTATAAGTCACTTTTTTTCCATACATTAAAATGCCAACTCTATAAATTTTTGCAGCCATCCATGTTGCCAATAAAAATCCGATAACCTGAATGGCCATTGATAAAAAAAGTTCCCAAGACGCTCCAATAAATGGAAGCCTGATCATGGTAATTACCGGAGAAGTAAGTGGAAACATGGACAACCAAAAAGCAATACTTCCATTAGGATTGGCAATCACCGCACCCGACATGGCAATAGATAGAATCAGGGGAATGGTAATGGGTAACATAAACTGTTGCGTATCAGTTTCACTATCTACCGCTGCTCCTATGGCTCCAAAAAGTGCAGCATAGGTTAAATAACCAAAAAGAAAAAAGAACATAAAACTTCCAATAATTAATGGATAATCTATCGTGTTTTTTAAAGCATATAAAAAATCATTTTCGGGTATAGGTTCATTTTGGTTACCAATATCTTGTTGAGCAACAATAGAAGTAGCATTTCCAGAAACCAATGCCTTTTGATCAAAACCTAAAACCAGGGTAGAAATCGTGATGCTGATAATCCCCAAAATAATCCAGATCATCAATTGAGTTAAGCCAACTCCGGCAATTCCTATAATTTTGCCCATCATCAATTGAAAGGGTTTTACAGAAGAAATAATTACTTCAACTATTCTATTAGTCTTTTCTTCAATCACCCCTCTCATTACCTGAGCTCCATATAAAAAGGTGAAAAAGTAAACTAACAAACCAGCGACCATTCCTACAGCAGTGGAGGCGGCCGTATTCACTTCTTCTTCACTTTCTTCTGGTCCAAGATTGATGATAGAGATTTGAATATCAGTTTTAATCTGATCAACAATCTTTTTGTCAATCCCGGATTGAGCCCACTTTATATTTTCAATTTCTTTCTCAATAGTATTAGTAATAAGGCTTTGTGTGATCGCGGAAATACCGTATCTAGACAATAATTTTATACCTTCAGGATTTTCCAGCTGAATTGGTGGGATAATTAGTCTGGCATCAATAGAATCATTTTGAAGAAAACTGAAGTTTGATTCAGTATTTATTCTATCAGAATAAAGGTATATAAGTTTTTCTGTGTTTTTAAACTTTCCTTCAAACAGTCCGCTTTCATCCCAAACCTCAATCATCTGTGATTCTGTTCCCGAAATAGCTAACCAGGCCGGGACTATATAAACCGATGCTATTAAAATTGGTCCTAATATAGACATTATAATAAAAGACCTTTTTCGAACTCTGGTCCAATATTCTCGCTGAATGATTAATAGTATTTTCTCCAAATGTCAATTGATGATTTATCGATTATTTCCTTGCCACTTTACTTTTGAATTGATTTACGGAAACAGGTATCCACTCAAAAATAGAATCTTTGGTGAAACTTTCATATTTCCACCCAGTATTATTATTTTCAGTCTCCTATTTTGATTTAATTTAAAGTAAGCCTTTTTTAACTCGACTCCTATTTCACATTTAAAATGAAAAATATACATTTCAATATTATTTTATTTCTATTCGCCCTTATTTCTTCTTGCAATTCTACCCAAAAAGAAGTAAAGAATGATCCTAAAAGCCCTCCAAATATAGTACTAATACTCACTGATGATCAGGGCTATGGAGATTTAAATTTCCATAAAAATGATTCCGTTGATACACCTGTTTTAGACAAATTAGCATCAGAATCTATCAGGATGGATAGATTTTATGTTAGTCCGGTTTGTGCTCCTACTAGGGCCAGCCTGTTAACAGGAAGATACCATTTAATAACAGGCGTTTCCTGGGTAATCAGAGGGGCAGAAAATATGCGGGAAAA
>JAHQVQ010000452.1 GCA_019634305.1 Flammeovirgaceae bacterium
AACCCAATGTCAGGCTAGAAGTGAACAAAAAATAGATACCCATGTCAATGCCAGTTTAACAGCTGTCGCACATTAGCCAAAGCAGTACATTATTTGGCACTATTAAAAAATGAAAGAAAAACATTCTCGCTTTCAAGTATTAAAAACCAATATTTCAATCAACATTTGCTGGAACAATTTCTTATTGCATTCGGGATTCCCCCCGAACTCAACTAAAATTCACCAAAGTATAAACAGTTATATAATTACGGCTGCATTGCTGCTTAAATCTTTACAGACTATTGAGTTGTAAGAAGTTGAGATAAATTAAATGCTACAGAAATTCATTAATCTATATTAAATTTTTGTACCCTCCAGTTAATCACTTCTGTAACATACAGATCATTATTCTTCCCAACAGCGATTCCGTGGGCTGCTCTGAATTGCCCAGGCCCAGTCCCTGGATCTTTATTAAAAGTGCCTAAAATATTTCCTTTAGTGTCTAATTTTAGAACTCTTTCTGCATTCCCATCAGACATATAAATTTCATCGTTTGCTGTTATAGCAAGTCCCCATGGTTTTCCTACTATCAGGCTATCCCAAGTTGTTTTATAGTCACCTTCATTGGTAAATACCTGTATCCTGCTATTGTTTCTATCGGCTACATAGACATCTCCTTTCGTATCGATTACAATATTATGTGGATTATCGAACTGACCTGACTTTTTCCCAAATTCTCCCCATGATCTGATCAATTTTCCATTTTTATCCAATCGGACTACTCTTGAATTGCCATATCCATCTGCAATATAGAGATCCCCATTGCTTCCAAATGCAATATCGGCTGGCTTAAAAAATAATACCATTTCCCTGGAATCATCATACAACCCACTTGTACCAGAATTGCCCAGCACCATTAATAGTTGTCCATTAGGATCGAATTTTAATACAGTATGAGCATCTACATCTGTGGTCCAGATATTATCCTCATTATCAATTCTGAGCCCGTGTGGAGTGGTAAATAATCCTATTCCAATTGATCTGACATAATTTCCCTGAGGATCAAATTCCATTAGTTGATAATTTCCCTTATTGAATACAAAGATGTGACCTTTGGAATTGACTGCTATTCCTGTTACTGCAAGAAAATTTCCATCTATAGGAGTTTTAAAAAAGTTAGGGACTGATTTTAGTTTTAGTTCCTGGGCTTGGAGGAAATTGAAGGTAAAAAGTAAGGTAAAAAGTAAAAAAAGTTTTTTCATCAGTGTGTTCATTAAAAAATTAGGATCAATTATGTTCCTTATTTGTTCCACATAAAAAATGTAAGAACTTAAAATTAATAATTTCCTTGAAATTTGACCTCAAATCGCCAGGTTTTTATGAAGAAACTAATGGAACAATCATTACAGGTATTTGAGTATGATGAATAATAACTTCAGCTATGCTTCCCTTAAAAAAGTGTTCAAAGCCTGATCTGCCATGAGAACTCATTATAATAAGGTTTGCATTCCAGGATTTAGCTAAATCTAAAATTTCCTTTTGGGGATCTCCATATGGGTAAAATTCCTCAATGGTTAACCCATTGCCAAAATCAGATATCAATTGTTTTTGGACGCGTTCAGCATCTGTTTTCAATTGGTTGACTTCCTCAGCCGGAAGTACTCCAGCATCAATATTACCCAATACAGCCTTATTATTGATGACAGTAACTAATCCAATCTTACATTTAATTTTTTTGGCTAGTTGAAAACCCGTTTTAGCTGCTTTGATCGATTGAGGACTTTCATCCACTGCAATTAAAATTTTTTCCATAAGTGTCGGATTTATTTTATGTATACCGAATCAAGTTTTCTCTTTTCTATAATTTAAGACCCTTTATCGATTCAAAATTCTCAGGTACTTCTTATAAATTTCTTTAGAGTTGATAATAAACATTACCTCAAAGTTTTTTCGCAGTGATCGCTTAGTGAGATTATGGGAACCAGTTCGCACAAAATATTTCATTTCACCTTTATCAGCGAATTTAATAAGGAAATACAGGGTATGCATTTTAGCAGTTTTTTTCCCAAGAATTTCAATATTATTACTAATCTCTTTTATAAGCTGCTCAATTTGTTTAAAAATCGTTTTATCTTTTCTATCCTCATGTATTTTTTCGGGACCAGTAAACGTGATAAGTGGGAGATTAAAATTTAGTTGGGTGGTAACCTTCTGACTATAAAGCTGAAAAGAAATATTGAAGAGGAAAATAAAAAGGATAATTTTTGAGGTAATGAATTTCATTATTATAATTACCTGTAAGCTACAGGTCACATTTTCTGAAACTTAAAGCTAAAGAATTCCTTGGATTGGTACGTTCCCTTATTGTTATTTTTTGCCGGATTTGCAGCTGGAATTGTAAATACACTGGCTGGTAGCGGAACAGTATTCACTTTGGCAGCATTACTTTTATTAGGCATCCCATCAAATTTAGCGAATTGTACAAATAGGGTAGGAGTATTGTTCCAAAACCTGGTGGGGATGGCTACCTTCATCAAATATGATCAATTTTCTCTTAAGGGGAGTAAGAAAAGATTTTTATATGCTACACTATTTGGTGCCTTGGTGGGTGCTACTCTTGCAGTAGAAGTTTCTTCAGATTTATTGGATAAGATTATCGGTGTAGTAATGGTTTTTCTATTATTCGTAGTACTTACCGATCCCAAACGAAGATTATTGGCTAAAGGAATAAATCTTTCCTCAGGAAATTTGTATAGGGACAGTTTCATGTTTTTTCTGATAGGACTTTACGGTGGTTTCATACAGGTTGGAATAGGTATTTTTGTGTTAGTTGCCTTATCTATTTTCTCAGAAATGGACTTGATAAAAGCCAATGCTTTCAAACTATTTATTATTCTATTGTATACCATTCCCACATTGGCCTATATGATTTATCAGGAAAAAGTTATTTGGATGCCGGCTATTTTTCTTACCATTGGTCAAGTAGTTGGTGCTTATTGTGCAGGAAGATTTGCCAGTAAAAGTAAAAGTGCTGAAAAATGGGTGAAGTATCTTTTGATAATTATGATAATTGCCACTATTTTTAAGACAATATTTTTTTAGAGAGAAAAATAAGAAAGCAAATAAGTAAATCACTGATTTGCAGGGAGAAAGTTAACTATTTGGGTAACTATATTATGTTAGGATTTGTATTATCTTAATAATAATGGGATTTTGGATATTAGAATTCTTCCCAGATCTGATTTTCTAAAGTACCCAGGAAGAATTCATTATATATTTAAATTTTCGATACCACAATTTGTTGAATACCTCCTGCTTTTATTTTTATTTTAATTGCATTATCATTAAATCCTCCTAAAAGTTGCTCAGTCGTGTTTTCTGTAATATTAGTTATTTGATATTTTGCATTTTCTTCTACCACAAACCATTCGGGAAATTGATTTATTCTGGGCCAGTCCATAGGCATTTTCATATTATTTCTATGCCTTGGTGTATCGAATAAAATTTTCCCTTCCCAATCAATATCAGAAGAAATTTGTACATATAGGGAATCTTCAGTTTGTTGTGCCGCTAAATAAACTCCTTCATTCCAGGGCTGAATTGAAAGCCCCTTTGATTTCCACAGGCAATACATTATCGTAGTTCTGGCAAAATTTCCATCTCCATGCCAGCCTTCAATAATTCCAGAGGGTTGTTGTTTCCCCCACATAATCTGGGTTTCGCTATCAATCCATTTGGCTACTCCTTCATCGGGAATCCGATTATATAAATTGAGAGCACTTTCTATCGCATCAGCATAGCCATCGCTACTGCCATGTTCCCAATCGAAATTCTTGTATTTATCAAGATTATCAAAAACCTTTAGAACAGCTTCTTTATAAAGTTCCTTTTTATCAAGCAGGTAAATAGTATAAAAACCATTTAAAGTATAGCCCCAGGTATCGGCCACACCATCCCAATCTATTTCTCCGGATTGTGGATTGATAGCATTATAGAAAAAACCATTTTCATTTCTGCCTTTAGCTAATATATCATCAAGCATAGCGTAAAGTGGTTTTTGGTAGACTTCCTTTTTCTCAGGGCGGGCAAAATGCATGGTAGCGTATAATTCACATAATCCAGAAATTAATTCACAACCATGATCTCTGAGTCTAAGTCGTTCAAAATTTTTGGTAGGATGATTTTCTCCAAGTAAATAAAAGTCGCCAATTTTCTCTGCCCAATTCAAGTATTTTTCTTTTCCTGTCATCCAGTAAACTCTGGAAAGAATTTGCAATAATTCCCCATTTATTTCCGGTACAGCATCTCCAAAATATGTTCCATCCGCTCCATTCACTATTCCAGTTTGGTTTGGAAAATCATCCAGAATATTGACCATTCTTTCCGACCAGGGACTGTTCCCCAACCATTCCGTTAAAGGCAACAAACCATCCTTCACATATTCAGAACTTCCAAATAAGATATCAAAAGTGTCTATTTCATCCTTATCGAATCTATTTTTCTCGAAGTTATAGGTATCGGGTAGTGCGCCAATTCTGGAGGTTAATTCTGTTTCTTTTTCCAGCATTGCTTTCATTTTCCCTTCAAATAACTCCTGGCTGGTGAAGGCGGAAGTCAACACCATAAAGGGATAATTATCTGCAGCTGCATCCTTGGCATTCCAGATATTTTTGCTATTGTCCAGATTTCGGGGAATGAGTCCTGTTTCAGGATCAGCATGTTCCAGCCAGGCGTTTACAAAATTCAAACTTTTCCGAAATCCCTGATTCGCCAGTTTCGCATCTGTGGCGATCGATTCAGATAATGCTGGAGGAAAGGATTTCTTTTCACAGGAAAAAAATAGCAATGCAATGAAAGTCAGGGTAAAGTTAAAATGTTTCATTTTCAAAAATTAGAATAGTTTAGTTAATAGTAGCAATACATTATTGCTCTTCGCACTCGTAAAATTGAAATTTTCTGGTTGTAACACTTTGCGGTGATTCTGGAATAATAAAAGCCGATAAACGAAAAGCAGGTCTCAGCAGGGTTTGCACTTTCGCGACCCTGCGTCCTTTTAAGTACTGTGCTTTAACGCAGGGTATATCCAAAAAGAGAAGACCCTGCCAGGAAACGGGGTAATAGTATTATTGGAAACATTTACCACAATTCGTTATAATCAAGAAAGTTTAATTAGCTAAAAAAATCTGACAAATGCTGTATTACAAACCATAAGTACCAGTTTGATGTAAAAATGCACCAAATAATTAGTGTCAAATCCCTATTCTATTATGCCAATATGGATGATGATGATTACTTTTATTATTTTATTATTTTAAGGAAAAAAAACATCATGACTCAAACTTCATCTGAACCATCTAAAGGACAATTAGGGGTATTATCACTAGTACTTTTCATCCTTAGTCTATTACTTTTCAGTTTTGTTTTGTACAAAGTAAGTACAGAAGGGAATGTAAATCTGTTTGAAAACCTTCCCGTAGGAATAGCTTTTTTCGGCAGTATTTTATGCAATGTGGCCGGTCTTATTTCAGCTATTTTAAGTCTTGTAAAAAAGGAAGCAACAAAACTAAAATTTGCCGGCTTTTTCGGGAACTTTGTGTTCTTATTCTCCTTCCTGTTTATTCTGGTGAATAGTTTTTAGTGATATTATTATGGAAGAAATTCTTGATTTAGAAGAGGACTCAATCTGGTTTAAGTTTAATACCCACAATTGTTAAACCTTAAAATAAAAACCAGTTACAAACTTCCATTTTATTATTAAGGCTTAAGTAGTCGCTTTGCTTATACTTAAGCCAGGTTGACAGTTATAGATGTAAATTCAATGAATGAAATTTTAGATGATCAAAACCTGGAAAAGCCTAAAGGGAGAAAAGGGGAAATATCTGCGTATTTTTTGTAGGCTCTTTTATTGCAAAAAAGATGGAGATTAGAAATGGACTCCCTTCACCATCAAAATATTGGGATGAAATATCATATTTATTTATGTTGGGTAGCATTTTATCTTGTCTGATTGGTCTGGTTTTCGCCATCATTAGCTTTATCATAAAAGAGAATAGAGATTATATAAAATAACAATACTAGGAAGAAAAACTTTTTGTTTTTGCCAGCGGAAAAGACCATTATAAGCAATTAATCATTTGCTAGA
>JAHQVQ010000453.1 GCA_019634305.1 Flammeovirgaceae bacterium
AACAAACCCCAGATGATTTAGGCTTATCATAGTATTATTCCACCTGATCAACATAAAGTGGGTAAAGCCTTAACTTTTTATATTGAAGGGTTTAATGCTACCATTAGAGCCAGAGTGAGCCGATTAGTTAGAAAATCACTTTCTTTTTCTAAATTAGACAAGTGGCACAATTTGGCTATCGCATGGAGCTTCTGGCAATTTAATTTAGAACGAAAGCCTTACATTTGATACACTGCCGTGTAAATTAAAGGCAGTTCCACATTATCAAACACAGAAAGTTCATCAATCAAATTAAAGTTTTGAAAAACGAATCCAATATTTTTCTTCCTTGCATCAGCTTTCTGTCTTTCCGTAAGTTGATTGACAACTTTCCCATTAAAATTGTAATCTCCTCTGGTTGGAGAATCAATTAATCCCAGGATATTCAATAATGTAGATTTTCCACAGTCTGAAGGTCCCATAATGGAAGTAAATTCCCCTTGGTTTATCTTTAGTGAAATTTCATTAAGTACGATCGTTTCTACTTCTTCAGTCTGGTAAATTTTCACTACTTCATTAAAATCTATCATCAATATTCAATTTTTTTAGTCTATTTCAATCATTAGATATCAAGGGAAAGTCCAAACATCACAAGTGGCTGGTCTACAAATATTTACAATAAAATACCTTGTTACATCAAACACACAACTACTTCAGATTGAAACAGTTATGTTTAATCAAGCATTTGGAAATAATTTTCAACTTTCATTTACAATTATTATGATTTAAAAAATTCAAACACCCCTGACCCCATCAATTTATTTCTAATTTTAGGAATTGTTCTTAACAATTATTTGCTTATTTATTGTTTTGATTTATTTTTTACAGATTTTATTTTTTTACTTAGTGAAATTCCAGACAAATTAATTAATTGTGTTTGATGGTGTCTATTAACTGAGCTTTATTCAAAATTTGATTTAGTTGTTTGAATAGTCTATCAAGTAAAAAATATTAATACCAGTTTTAGCTTTTACTTATTTTTTGATTGTATAATGTCATTTTTCCTGACGAATAAACTAACACTATTTAGATTGCTGCTTTTCGCTGAATTCATATTGCTGCCCATTTCGGGTCTGTTTATTAATCAGATTGAACCAGAGCTTAATGATCCGCTAATGCTTAGATTAGCAGTATCATTTCCTGCAATCCTTATTTTTTCAGGCTCATTTTTCAATGAGTTTATTCGGAAAAACATTCAGTCATTAACCTATTTATTATTTGGTTCACTGACTTTCTGGGTACATTATGTACTATATATCAACCACTTACACACAAACTATATTTATGCTGTTGTTATCTGTTTCCTGGCAATGGCATTGTGTTTTCCCAAAGAGCTGTATTTAAGATATTTTGTAATTGGCTATTTCATTATTACTTCGGCTGTTACATTTAGCATTTCTTCCCCTATTAATCATCAACTTTCTTTCATTAATGTAATGGCAATTATTTGTGCACTTGATTATATCACCATTACATATATGTTAACTTCTCGCAAGAGTCTGTATTTCAGTAACCTAGAACATGATAAGCTAAACAAACAATTACTTGTAAGTGAAAAAAAATTAGACCAGAATAAAAGACTTTTCCAAACTGTATTTGAACATTCGGCAGATGCCATTTTTCTGGTTGAAAAAACCAGTGAAGAAATTAAAAACTGTAATCACAGAGCAGTAGTATTGCTTGAAGCTACCACAAAAGAAGAAATAATTGGCAGAAGTGGATTGGAGTTCGAATTGGAACCTTTGAATAAAGATGAAACCAGAGAGGTGAAAAAAGCTTTTCAACAAACTGGTTTCTGGAGTAAAATCACCCGTTTCAAAACCTTGAAAGACAAAGTTTTTTGGGGAAACTTTGCTGTTTCTAAACTTGATGAAACATCCGATTTATATCTAGTAAGAGTAACTGATATCACCAAACAAATGCTTGTGGAATCTGAACTCAAAATTCAGAATGAAGAATTAAAAAAGGTAAATAATGAGCTAGACCAGTTTGTATATAGAGTTTCTCATGACTTGAGAGCTCCTCTGGCATCAGTTTTAGGATTGGTTACACTGGCAAAAGATGGGGTTACAGAGCCTGAACTCATCAACTATTTTAATTTAATGACAAAGAGTGTTACTAAATTAGATAGTTTTATTCAAGATATTATTAATCTTTCCCGAAATGCCCGGCTGGACATTGAATCCGAAAAAATTGACCTGAAAGATATGATTGAAACCACTTTTGAGGACTTTCAATTCAGTAAAAACTCGGAATTGATTGACAAACAATTGGTGGTAATTGATCATGTCTCCTTTTATTCCGACAAACGCAGACTTTCGGTAATCCTAGGTAATTTAATATCCAATGCGGTAAGGTATAGTGTTCCAGGCAGAAGACATCCTTTTATTAAAATTAATGTAATTGTAGATATTGAAAGTGCAAAAATAGAAATTAAGGATAATGGGCAGGGAATCCAAAACGAGCACAAAGAGAAGGTATTTGATATGTTTTATAGAGCCAATAATCACATTTCTGGATCTGGTTTAGGTCTTTACATTGTTAGTGAAACTATAAAAAAATTGAAGGGAACCATTCATTTGGACACTGAATTTGGAGTAGGTACAACTTTTACTATTGACATTCCCAATCATAAAACTGAACGAAATCTTCAGCTTTCTATCTTAAATTAATTTGCATATGTTAAACAAGCATGGAAATATTCTTGTTGTAGATGATGACGAAAATATTCTCTTTGCAGCAAATATGATTTTATCTTCTCATTTCAAGCAAATTATCACCCAATTAAACCCTAAAAAAGTATTAGAAGAATTTGCAAAAACTGATTTCGATGTTGTTATCCTTGATATGAATTTTCATCCAGGAGACACTTCTGGAAAAGTAAGGAGTATCCCTTCTCAAAACAATCAAAAAGGAATATCCGGACACTCTGGTGATTATGAATACGGCCTATGGCGATATAAAAAATTGCCGTAGAAACTATGAAAGAAGGTGCATCTGACTTTGTTGTGAAACTCTGGGAACATGAAAAGTTTCTCGCCACCACATTAGCTGTTTTTGAATTAAGCCAATCCAGAAAAAAAATTAAAACTCTTCAATACAAACAACAACTTTTATCTACTGACATTGGTAAGGATTTTGGAGAAATGATTTCCTCGGCAAAATCAATGCAACCAATTTTAAAGGTAATGGAAAAAGTGGCTGTTACTGATGCCAATGTTCTTATCCTGGGTGAAAATGGTACCGGTAAGGAGCTAATTGCCAGAAACATTCACAAGCATTCAGATAGAAAAGATGAAGCTTTCATTAAAGTTGATTTGGGAGCAATTTCTGAATCACTTTTCGAATCAGAACTTTTTGGACATAAAAAAAAGGTGCTTTCACTGATGCCAAGGAAAATAGAATTGGCAGGTTCGAGGCTGCTTCGGGGGGAACTCTTCTTTTAGATGAAATTGGAAACTTATCCCTTCCATTACAAGCCAAGTTACTTACAGTAATTCAAAATAAACAAGTAATTCCAGTAGGATCAAATACAGTTATTCCTATCGATATCCGATTAATTTGTGCTACCAACAAACCAATGCATGAATTAACCAATAATAATAATGACGAATCAATTGGTTTTAGACAGTATTTGCTCTATAGAATAAATACTGTGGAATTAAAACTGCCCCTTTAAGAGATCGAAGAGAAGATATTCCTCCATTACTCGCTTACTACTTATCTGTTTTTGGGAAAAAATACAATAAAGAATATTTAAAGTTTGGAAGGGAAACTGAAAAATGCCTTGAGCACTATTCCTGGCCTAGCAATATTAGAGAGTTGCAGCATGCTGTTGAAAGAGCTGTTATTATGTCGGAAGGAAAAGCATTAAAAGAGGCTGATATCTTACTGAAACCAGTTCCCAAAAATATGGAGAATATTTCTAATTTAAATCTGAAAATTCAGGAAAAAGAAGCCATTATAAAAGCCATTGAAAAACATGACGGAAACATGACTAAAGTAGCCAAAGATCTTGGCATAGGTCGCACAACGCTATATAGAAGAATGCAGAAATATGATCTTTAAGCCTCTAAACTTTTTATTGAAATTTACAAAAAGCAATTCTATCAATACATTTTAAAGCATAAAATCACATGTATCTCAGCCTTTTCTTCCTCGCTCCTAATTAATCCCCTGTCACTTAGTAAAAATTAATTTTGTTTTTAACGGTTAATACATTTGAAGTAATAGCAAGTCTAACTTTAATATTAATCAAATTAACTATTCAAACTTGCCTATAGAGAAGCAAAATGATTTGTTTCTATTGTTAATCAACCGGAAAGGAAATGAAATCAACAAAAAATATTATAGATATTATAAAAAGGATGTGGCAAAAAGATAAGGAGTTTATTGAAATTTTTGATAAAGTAAAATCTTTTAGACATGAAAAACTTCAGGAGGAAACAGCGGAGAAATTAATGGCCACACATATCAAACATTTAAGAGTGAATAATGAAATTAAACGTGGTGACAAATGGGTTGTGGGAGAAATCGCAAAACTAAATATCAGAAATAATCAAATGGAGTTTTTTGAATTTGCAACACTTTATTGTAATTCCATTAATCCTAAAGAATATCCTATTATGAACCTTACTTCCGTAAAATTGGTGAGGCAATTCTACAAACAGTGGCATGGAATAAGTCTGACCTATGAAGTATTAGTAGATTACAATGTTTTTGCAGAGTTGGTGAACGAACTTCGAACCTTTTTGAATCTAGAAACTTTAGATTATTTCAACTTCAATCGTTTCATTGAAAATTATGATTTACCTGTTAGAATATTCATCAGAAATCTTCCGGTAAACAGAAAGCATCATTTGCCAGCTTTGCTATTTGATTATTTATATTCCCCCGAAATTTTGGCAAATAACAATTAGTGAAATTGGTATCACAAAGAGCTATAAGCAAAAAAAGGAGGCTGAAATTAATCTCAGCCTCCTTTTTTTGCTTATAAAAATTGTTTTTTATGCACGTTGTACATTAAAAACTAATTCTCCTCTCCCAAATTTCTTCAGCATTCTATAATGACTTCCAATTGCCTTTATGAAAGTTGAACTTTCATAATAAGGTACCTGAAACTCTTCGGCAGTAGCTTTTACTATAGAAGATATTGGTTTATAATGCACATGGCAAATATGCGGAAACAAATGATGCTCAATCTGAAAATTCAATCCTCCACAAAGAAAATTTGCCAACCAATTCTTTCTTGCGAAATTTGCTGTGGTTTTCATTTGATGAAGTGCCCAGCTATCTTCAATAGTTCCTTTTTCATTTGGATAAGGGAATTCTGGACCTTCCACCACATGGGCAAGTTGAAATACCAGTCCCAATACTAATCCAGCAAATATTTGCATAGTAACAAACCCAATAATAAACTGCCACCAAGTAATATCCATCACCATAAGAGGAACCACAATAAATAAAACATAATATACTGCCTTAAAGAAAAACAAATTGAAATACTCAATTGGCCGATGATTTTTATTGTCTTTCTGTCCAATCTTATCCTGGAAAAATTTCACAAAATCCTTTCGAAATACCCACGAAATATAAGCGAACCCATATAATGGAAAAGCATAGATGTGCTGGTATTTCATGATAGGCTTCAATTCTTCTTCCGGAGAAAGCCTGATCAATCCAGGTGCAACATCAATATCTTCATCGTGACCAGGAATATTTGTAAAAGTATGGTGTACCACATTATGTGTAATACTCCACATATAATCATTACCTCCCAGGGTATTAAAGGCCATCAATGAAATTATTTTATTGATTTTTTTATTTTTCGAATAAGATCCGTGTATGGCATCATGGCTTACATTAAAGCCTACAAATGCTTTAAAAACGCCCAAAATAGCTGCTAGGCCAAGCATTATCCATGGGGAAAATATACTTGAGATAATCAATGAATATAATAAAATCACTCCCCCTAAAAAAAAGAATGATTTAAAAATCATTTCTCCATTTCCATTTTTAGAAAGATCGTTATCTTTAAAATAATTGTCAACTCTCTTTCTTACTTCTCTAAAAAAGCCGGACTCATCTCTTCCTGTAAATTTCAAATTTTGCTCCATTATCTGGTAGATTTGTTTAAAATGTTTAATTGACTTTCATTCATAAATTCCGGTAAATTTAGATTCATAAAAATAATACAATAGTATATAAATATTTTACAATTTTATCTCCTTTTTTAAATTTTAACTTTCAGGGATAATCTTACCCAGAAGATATAATATAAATTTTGGGAAGCTTTGAGGTATTTCCTATTGTTAGAAGCTATGAGATATTGTAATTAGAGTATAAGTAATAGCCAGCTTTGATATATTTTATTTATACTTAATACTTAATCCTAAGTTTTTCAAAGACAATTGTTAATCCAAAATGTAAAAAATTGAACTATTTATACAACTGAATTCAAATGAATTTCCACAAAGTTAATCTTAGCAATTAAAAAAATTGTATTATTTTAGAATAAAAATTATTTCTTTCACAAGTAGGTTTATCTCCATTTTACATTTGACCTTAAAAAAGCTGGAAATAACCAAGCCAGGTCTATTTTTAACTTAAATACAAATACTTTATTATTTCAAACCCTTCCCAAATAGAGGATATCATACCCATCTTTTTAATCCAAAAAAATCTTAGAAAAAGTCTATTTAGTATTTAATACTTTAAAAACATGTTTTTTTTTCAAAGGTTTTTTGAAAAAAAATAGCACAATATTTAATATTTCAACTACCTTTACCGCCAATATTAAATAATTATTATGAAAGACGGTATAGTAAAATTTTTCAATGATTCAAAAGGATTTGGTTTTATAAAAGATTCTGAGTCTGATGAGGAGTATTTTGTTCATGTTTCAGGTCTAATTGACGAGGTAAGACAAGACGATAAAGTTACATTCGAGCTGAAAGAAGGTAAGAAGGGTATGAATGCTGTGAATGTAAGGCAAGCATAGATCAAGTTATTTCCTTTACCGAAAGGTATCGTACAAGCTTCACAATTAATTTTGTGAAGCTTTTTTTGTGTCAATTGTCTAACTTTTATGTACCTTCAGTAAATGGAAAATAAACAACTAATCGAAGAATTTTATTCTGCCTTTCAGCAGCTGGATGCTGAACGAATGGCAGCCTTCTATCACACAAATGTACAATTTGAGGATCCTGCTTTTGGAAAGCTTGAAGGGGAGCAAGTAGGCAATATGTGGAGAATGCTGATTGAAAGAAGTAAAGGTAATCTGGAAATTAATTTTCATGATGTGGAAGCCAATGAAGCTTCTGGAAAAGCTAAGTGGGAAGCCAAATACTTATTTTCGAAAACGAATCGTAAAGTTCATAATAAGATTAATGCCTCCTTTCAATTTAAAGATGTGAAAATCTACAGACACATAGATTATTTTAATTTTTGGAAATGGTCAGGAATGGCTCTTGGTCCAGTTGGTTATTTTTTAGGATTCACTCCTCTGGTAAAAAATAAAGTTAGAAAAACCTCTCTTCATTTGCTGGCTAAATACTCTGAGAAAAAATTTAGTAACGATAAAAAAATAACTTCCCGATTTTAGTTATCTTTGAAAAAAGTTTCAAGGCTATGAAAATTGAAAATTTGGATATTAAAAAACAGTTCTATAAAACCTTAGACGAACGTCAACGTAGGCTTTATACCGCTCAG
>JAHQVQ010000042.1 GCA_019634305.1 Flammeovirgaceae bacterium
AATAGCAGCCAAAAATTGTGACATTGAATTGGTATATTTACCAGCTTATTCCCCTATACCTTAATTGGGCGGCATCCCGTCTTATTGAACGCTTATGGAAATACATGAAAAAAGAACTGGCTAAATGTTTTTTCATGGGTCAAAATGATTTTAAGAAAGCCATCATTGATGCCCTGACAAAAGTGAATACTCCTGAGTACTCAAAACAATTTGAAGCTATGTTTAATCTCAAATTTCAAGCTTTTCAAAAATCACAATTAGTGACGGGGTAGACTATAAATCTGTAACGTTTACCAAGAATGAAGTAAGTGGAACGACAAAAGAAAGTCGTGGAGGCCTATTTGATTTGACCTGTGAAGATGAAAAAGGAAGAGTATTTATTGTGGAAATGCAATTATTTGATTTTAAGCATTTCATCCATCGGGCCAAATTCTATGCTTTTCATAAATTCAATACCATGGTGCATAAAGGGCGATATCGGTTTAATGATTTGAGGCAAATTTACTCAATATCTTTTCTTGCCGGAAGAGCATTTGAGACTTCTCTTTATCACCAGGTAGGAACAATAAAAAACCAAAAAGGCGAACGAATTGATGATCAAATTACTTATATTATCGTTGAACTGGATAAGTTCAAAAAAATGTTACCAGAAATAAAGACAGATTTAGATAAATTATTATATACCATGAAATTAACAGATACGGCTACACCAAAAGTAAAACTGCCAGATTTTTGGGCGGAAAACTGGCTTGAGGAAGCGTTGAAGGAATTGGATAAAGCGAATTTGACGCCTGAACAGCGAAGCCAATATGAAATGATCATTGCCGGGAACATGAGTGAAAAGTTGGCAATTGAGTTAGAGATAAAGGAAAAAGCAATAATTAAATCCTTGAAAATGAAGGTGCTAAATGAGGAACAAATTGCATCTATTAACGATGTATCAGTAGAAGAGGTAAGCGCATTGGCAGAGAAGGTTTCAAAAGGGGAGGTTTAGCATAAAAGACATTGTCCAACACAACACTAATTCCTCCTCGAATTCGAGGAGGTTAAGATTTTTATCGTATTATTCCATCCAAAAACTCAGAGGCAGTACAGCCCATCATTTTTTTAAAGTCAGTATTAAAAGCCTTTCTGGTAGAGTAGCCCACCTCATAATAAATATCTTTTAAGTTCTTTTTTTGCCCATGCTGTTTTATCAATAAACAGGCTTGTTGAATCCGGTATTGACTCATCATTTCTGCCAGTGTGGAGTAACCCGTTTTTTTAATAATGCTTCTGATGAGATAGGGTTTTACTTTTAACAATTGGGCTAATTTTTCTAAGTCTAATTCAGGGTTTTTGAAGATTTGGTCTTTTTCCAAAAGTTGTTTGAGTCTTTCAGCTGCCAGGGTAATTTTATCTTTTTTTGCTGGAAGAGGAGCAGAGGAAGTCTGATCCAGAATGCGTTCTTGTTTTAGATTGTTTTTAACCTCAAAAAAAAAGAGTAGGAGGGAAGCGCCCAGGAAATAGGAAGGAAGAACAGTAGCCAGAAAAGCGGCCAGTTGATAATTTTCCCCATTAAAAAAAGCGGAAAGATTGAGCAGGAAATAATCCAGACCCCTGAAGATTATGGCAAGTAAAAACACAAACAAGGAACTTGCAAAAAGGAGCCAGCATAATTTGAGCGGTGGATGTTTAAAGGAATAAATCATTTCATTTAAGGGTTAGCTTAAATCCAACAGGAAGGGAAATTACAAAAAAGTACTGGGATTTGCAGAATTGTTTTGTATTTTAAACCTGATAAAGCAAGTCTGTTCAAGATGAAAAACTGGCAACAATCCCTACTTATTTTCACACTGCTATTTGCAGGAGGATTGATTTTGCCCAGACTTTTAAGGCCAACTCAAAAAACAAATCCAATTGCTAGTACCCAGATATTAGAAGATGAGAAAAAGGAAGATCAAAAAGAGGAGCTAGAGGAAATCCCAAAACCAAAGGAGGAAAAAAGCAAGGTTTTATCCGCCCAAAATATAGCTCAGGTACAGGAAGGAAAAGTTGAAACACCCGCTAAAAATATCAATCAGGAAGTTTCAGAAGACGTAAAACCGGAGAAATTCCATCGGGTATTTCTTTCCAATAGTCCAAAAGAAGGACAAACCAAATCCAATTTTAAAGAGCAGTTGAGTTTTCAGGCGATCGTTTTTGGAACACAGGAAGTAGAAGATGGAGATCAGTTGATGATGCTGGCAGAGGAAGATATTAGCGTAGGAGAGGGGCAGCTCAAAAGGAATCAGGTCATTTATCCTAAGGTAAGTATTTCAGGAGATACCCTTTTGTTAACCATCAGGCTTGAGGAGACTGAATTTTCAGGATATAATCGGGAAGAAAAAAATATCATCCTACCTGTAAAAAGTGAAGGGAAGTTCAAAAAAATATTAAGAAATAACAAAGATCAACAGCTAGGATCTTCAATGAAAATAAGCGATAAATATTTGGTTACCTTTAAAATACAGACAACAAATGAATAGCTATTTAATATGCCTGCTATTATTATCAGGAGTGGTTTCTGTCCAGGCACAAGAAAATCCTAACATTCCCACCATCCGGATTTCGGCAAACATGGGGACTTACCTGAGTTTTGAAGACAGTATCACTTTGCAGGATTGTTTATTGGCCAAACCAGTGGAAATATTAGACGAAGGTTCAAAGGAATATGTACAGACCACTTTTTTGGTGATTAAGTCCATTTCAGCCAATACCTTAGTCATCAATGCTACTTTCAATGACCCCAAATATTATCCTTTGACTAATATGCTGGTGGAAACTGAAACAGGCAGGTATATTTTTAAGATAGAATTTGTAGAAGGGGATCATGATTTTTATTATGAAATTCCCAGATCAAAGGCGATTAGTCAAATGATTGATCCGATTCCAACATCAACTGAAGTTCCAGTGGTTTCTACTTTAGTACCCCAACAGCTGGATGAAAATCAAACCTTTCTGGAAGCACAATGTGAAAAAGTGATTGGTGAGGATGTGAGTTTTGAGGCCAATGGCTTAAAACAACAAAAGATGACTTTTGCCCTTTTCGGAATTTTCTCAGATGGGGATTACAATTATTTTAGATTTTATGTAGAGAACCATTCCCACATTCCCTTTAAAATAAGGGAGGTATTTTTCACTATTTCTTCAAAGGGAAATGCTACCCAAAACGAAATCAGTCAAGAGATTTTATGCAAGCAATTCGTGGAAATGAATACAGGAGCGTTTTTGGATGAAGAAACAAGCCCGGAAGTAGGGAAAAAGCATCCGATCATATTTGTCTGTGCCACTCCCAAGTTTACCCTAAGTCCCAAACAAAGATTAAAAATCCGGCTGATGGAAGAAGATGGCAACCGGGATATGGAACTAAAAGTGGAATCGAATTACCTTTTGAAGGCTTTGGGGATTTGAGAATAAGTTGCAAAAATAGAAGGACAGACCGTAATAGATTTACGGTCTAAAATAATTAAAAATTTTAGCCAAATTTTCTTTTAAGTCAGAATTTTATTCTGTAACATATATACTATCGTTTACCTAAATCAATAAATAATGCGATTTCAGTTAATATTTGAACTGGATAGGGGACAAGTATTGCCTATTAATTACCAATATGAACTTTCCAATTCGTTAATGGCTTTTTTTCGGTCCATAGAGAGACGGAATTTACTAATTGAATAACTCTTTTTTTGAGTTGATCATCTTTTATCTTTACAAGTAGAGATAATGCATCTGCACAGTGATTCCGATGAAGAAAATTAGTGAATCTTTTCAGTAAAACATTTAGCAAAACAGGGGCTGATTTTTCAACAGTTCCCTTAATTCGGATTGCAAACCAAATCTGATATGTCAAGTCCCATTTACCTTTTTTAATTAGGTTAAGAAGCTGATCTTCATCCATGAGATCATACTTTTTTGACCATTTTTCACCTTCTTTTTCGAAATCTTCCTGAAACTTAGCGAAACTCATTGTTTTATCTACTAAAACAATTAACCATCATCCTTATCAAGTAATAAGCTATTTTTTTTAGGATTGCTAATCTAACTAATTTTTTATGCACAGCTAATTTAATAACCTGATAAAACCAATTTTAAATGAATAGCTATAATAATTGATGGGTTTTCATTAGATTAGGGCGAGATTATGATCATATCATAATAGATAATTTTGGATATTCTACGATTAAAGAATTTATAAACAACATGTTTGAACAGACTTTTAAAAATATAGATGATATCCTGTACAAGGATTCAGGAGCAGATAGTGAGTTGGATTATATAGGGCAAACTTCCTGGGTGATGTTCTTAAGGTATCTGGACGAACTGGAACGAGACAAAGCGGATGAAGCTGAGTTGAAAGGGGAGGAGTACCAATTCATTTTGGATGAAGAATACCGCTGGGAAAAATGGGCTATGCCTAAAGGTGCGGATGGTAAACTTGATCATCATGTGGCTATGACCGGACCTGATCTGGTGCAATTTGTAGATGGCAAGCTCTTTCCATATCTGGCTGGATTCAAACAAAAGGCGGATCATGCTCAAACTATTGAGTACAAAATAGGAGAAATTTTTTCGGAGCTTAAAAATAAAATACAAAGTGGCTACAATTTGCGAGAGATTTTGGAATATGCGGATGAACTGCCTTTTCGCTCTACAAAGGACAAACACGAACTGAGTCATTTGTACGAAAGCAAGATTAAAAACATGGGGAATGCGGGACGAAATGGAGGACAATACTACACGCCCCGACCATTGATCCGTGCTATGATTCAGGTGATTGATCCGCAGATTTAGGAAAAAATTTATGATGGTGCAGCGGGTTCTTGTGGTTTTTTGTGTGAAGCCTATGAGTACATGTACGAACGCATGGAAAAGACTACTGACAACCTTAAAAAGCTACAGGAAGAAACATTTTACGGTAAGGAGAAAAAGAACCTGGCGTATGTAATTGGGATTATGAATATGATTTTGCACGGTATAGAAGCTCCGAATATCATTCATACCAATACATTGGGAGAGGATATACGGCAGATACAGGAGAAAAATAGATACCATGTCATTCTTGCTAATCCGCCATTTGGAGGGAAAGAGCGAAAAGAAGTACAGCAGAATTTTGATATAAAAACAGGGGAAACGGCTTTCCTGTTTATGCAGCATTTTATTAAGAGTTTAAAAACAGGTGGTAGGGCTGCCATTGTAATAAAAAACACAGTGCTGAGTAATACCGATAACGCTTCTATAGCCTTACGTAGACTGATTCTGGAAAGCTGTAATCTACATACCATTTTGGATATGCCAGGCGGTACGTTCCTGGG
>JAHQVQ010000454.1 GCA_019634305.1 Flammeovirgaceae bacterium
GTGTTATTGTAGATAGCAATCCCTTTCATAAAATCTCCCTTAATCAGTTTTCTGATAAATATGGTAAAAGTTTTACCGAAGAGGAACTAAGACAAAACTTATATGGAAGGAGGAATAGTGAATGGATTCCCTATTTATTTGGAGAAGACCTTTCAGAAGAAGATATTGAAAAATACAGTATTGAAAAAGAGGCACTTTTTCGAGAAATCTATAAAGAAGACATTGTAGCACTTCCTGGATTAGAAGATTTTTTAAAACTTTTAGAAAAAAACAGTATTTCCAGGGCTGTAGCAACCTCTGCCCCAAGAGAAAATGTGGATTTCACATTAAAAATGACAAATCTGGAAAAATTTTACCCTATTATTCTAGACTCTTCACATGTTTCAAAAGGCAAACCAGATCCAGAAGTTTATCTTAAAACGGCTGAAGCGCTTAGGTATTTACCAGAGCATTGTATTGTATTTGAAGATTCACTACCAGGAGTAGAATCTGCAAAAAGATCAGGAGCAAAAGTAGTTGGGTTAGCTACTACACATACTCCAGAAGAACTATCTGATACTGATTTGGTTATCAATGATTTTAGAGAACTTACTTTGGAAAAACTATACTCTATTTTTTAGAAATTTGAATAATTTCAATAAAGAAACCAAAATAAAAGGGAAATTAATTGGTGAAATAGGAATTTCTCCTTTTCAATTTAATGAAAATGAAAAATATAATTCTTATCACAGGCTGCTCAAGTGGTATTGGTTTGGAGAGTGCAATTACCTTAGGCAAAAGAGGGAATCAGGTAATTGCTACTATGCGTAATTTGGAAAAAAGAGCATTATTAGACCAAAAAACAGAAGAAAGTGATATAAATATCGAAATTAAGCAACTGGATGTAACCGATTTAGATAGTATTAAAAATGTTGCCAGGCAAATAGAAAAGACATATGGCAAATTAGATATCCTAATCAATAATGCGGGTTTTGGTGTAGCTGGTTTTTTTGAAGAATTAACTTTAAAAGAATACAGATTCCAAATGGAAACCAATTATTTTGGAGTAATAAATGTCACCAAAATATTTCTACCTCTACTTCAAAAGAGAAAAAATTCAAAAATAATCAATATTTCAAGTTTAGCAGGTTTAAATGCTGTGCCGGGAGGTTCTGCTTATAATTCAAGTAAATGGGCACTAGAAGGATTCTCTGAATGCCTTAGATATGAATTAAACTTTCAAAACATTAAAGTTTTTTTGGTAGAACCTGGTCCATTTCCCACAAAAGCTATTGGGGAAAACATGATTATTGGAAAGTATGTAATGGATAAATCCAGAGCTAATTATGCCTACACCAGTAAAATGTTTCAGCTTATCGAAAAACGAAACAAAAGATTGAAAAGCAAAGTCAGTGAGGTGACCAATGTTATTACCAGAATCACTGAGGGCAAAATTAAAAGACTTAGAACCAAAGTTGGGTCAAGGTACAGCCCTCAGTTTTGGATTCGAGAATTATTACCTTTTAAAGTTTATGAATGGTTACTAATGAAATTCATTGGCTAAACCAATTGATTTTTTAAGCCGCCTTCTTTTTGGGTTCGAAAACTGGAGTATTTTCTGTTCTCTTCAAATTAATAGTATTTTTTGTATTTTGACTAAAAAAATGAAGCAATAAACTCGCACTTAGCCCCAAAAGAAAAATAAAATAGAAGAAAAAATTATCGTCAACATTTTTAAAATATATCGCTAAAATTATGAAACATATATTAGAAAAAGCCAACACTAAAGTAGAATTAGCATGTCCCAGCCCCAATTTCATAGTGAGATGATGAAGGTGGTTTGTATCAGGAGAAAAAGGAGATCGTCCATTAAAAATTCTAATACTAAATACTCTCAATGTATCGAAAAAAGGGATGATTATAACACAAATTGCTGCGGTAACTACATTATTAAATAAATAGGTATTTTCAACTCCAGGTAATTGATTTTTCTCTATAAATGAGATTAAAGAAATTGTTAATAAAAAGCCGAGTGTTAAGGCTCCAGTATCTCCCATGAAAATTTTAGAAGGTTCCCAATTATACCTTAAAAAGCCTATTATTCCCCCCGCAAAAACTAATAATAAAGTAGCCATAAAAGTCTCCCCTGAGTAATATAGCCAAATGCCCAATGTAATGAATGAAATGGTAGCTAAAGTACCAGCCAATCCATCTAATCCATCAATTAAATTAAAGGCATTTGTTATGGTTATTATAGTGAAAATAGTAAGTGTATAACTTGCCCAAACTGGAATTTCATTTAACCAAAATAACCCATAAAATGAAGTAATTCTAATATCCTCAACCACTACCACAAGTATCACAGCAGGAACTAGTCCTAATAGTTTATATCGTGCTGTTAAATTATATAAATCATCAAATATGCCAGTTAGGTTCACTATAAATAATGCCAATAAAATGTTCCTATATTCATAAATGGTATTTAAATCATTGCAAATTAGAATGGTAATAATAGCAGTAAAAAATATTACTACTCCACCCATTGAAGGCTTTTGCACTGTATGAATTTTCCTTTTATTAGGCTTGTCTAGAATCAATGAATTTTTAAAAAATTTTATAGCAAATGGAAAAAGCACAAGACTCAAAACTAACGCTACTAAAGATTGAAGAATAGAAAATACCATAAAATTTTGATGTATTTGATTTTCTCAATTAAAAAAATATCAGATCAAAAATTAAAAAGTTTTATGGTAAACGACCTTAGTATTTTTCTATTTTCAAAATGGAAAAATAATTTGCACTTTTTGAAACAAAAAAAGCAACTCATTTCTGAGTTGCTTTCCAAAAGTTTTATTTATTATATCATTTCCCTTTGGCCTGAAAAATAACTTTTACAGTTAATAAAACCAATTTCATATCAAAGCCAATTGATATATTATTAAGGTATAAAATATCATATCTTAATCTCTTCACCATCTCTTCTACATTTTCAGCATACCCATACATAATTTGCCCTATGGAGGTAATTCCTGGTTTAACTGCATGTAGTTTTTTATAATGCGGAGCAATTCTGATTATCTGATCAATGAAATGTTGCCTTTCTGGTCTCGGCCCAACAATCGACATATCCCCTATTAATACATTATAAAATTGAGGAATTTCATCAAGGCGAGTTTTTCTTATAAACCTTCCCCATGGAGTAATCCTAGGATCAAAATCAGAAGAAAGTTTTGGCCCCTGAATTTCAGAATCCACATACATACTTCGGTACTTGAAAATCATAAATGGTAATCCCCATTTCCCAATTCTTTCTTGTTTATAAAACATAGGACCATCTGAAGTCAACACAGTTATTACCCCAACAAGTAGATATATCGGAAAACCAACAATCAAAACCATTAGGGAGAACATGATATCAAAAGATCTTTTTACAAACCTAATTTTGTAATCCTCAAGTGGTGATTTATTAATATTAAGTACAGGAATATAATCCAAATATTCCAAATCGATCCCCTTATCCATAAATCCCCTAAAATCTGAGATTAATTTTATCTTTAAAAAACTTGATTCACCATAATCAATAACCTGTTGAACAAGAGAATGCTCTAGCTGTGGCAAACAACAATAAACCTCGTGAATTTCATTCTTCTCTGAAAAATCTCTTATTAAATCTAGCTCTAAATCTTTCCCCATTAGCCCATAACTTAATTTATGGACCCTATATCCTAAATCAGGATGTCTTCTGAAAAACATAGTTAATTCATCACCTAATTGCCCTCCACCTAAAATTAGGATGTTTCTTTTGTTATACCCTTTAAGCCTATAGTATTTTAAACTATAAACAAATAACACCTTCCAAACCAATAGAAATCCAAGAAAGATTCCATAAGTCACAAAGAGATGTTCTCTTGAAAAATAATAGGTTTTAAAGACTACCCAAGAAGAGACAATTACTAAAGAATGTAATACCACAAGGGTTATGGAAGAACCATAAACACCAGAAATAATACTAGAAGCGATCCGAGAAATATTGTAAGGTTTACAAATTATTAATAATAAAACCCAAACAATATTAAAAAACACTAAAAGCCTAAAGTAGTCATTTTCAATATTCCAAATTAAACCTCCATCAAACTTATAATTGTAGGCTAAAATGAATGAGAAGTTTAATAAAAAAACATCAATAAAGGTTTGAATATACCTAATGTATTTGGAGTATCTAGTAAATCTTTGTTGCACAGCGATAGGTTAATTTTATAATTCTTAATGCTAAAAAGTAGATATTGTTTCTCTCCTCAAAATCGGTTCAAAACTATTAACTAAAAATTTTGGATTTAATTTCAGTTTGTAAAAATTAGTATGTAAGTAAGAAACTATACTTTTAAGTAAAAAAACAATCCATAAAAAGATTATACAAAGCTATAATTAGATTTCCTAGAAAATATGTTTCTTTCAAAATAATGTAACTTTTATCACAAAAATTAATTTTACACAACTAAAAATTCCATTTCTAAATAATGGGTTGATTTGAAAAGAAACCAAATTTTCAACCTCTACGATTGTTTTTTTTGAAACGCTGCAAAAATGTTAAAAAAAACTAAAAAAAATATCTTTATAGTTCTTTTTCCTTTTCCAATCTTGTTTTTTTATGAGTTTGGAGATGAATTAATCCTTTTTAAATTATCATTATGTTGTATGATAATTATCATTTAAATCCCTGAAAATTATTTTTTCCTTTACCACAATCTATAATTAATTTTTCTAGATCATGAAAAGGGAAACCATTATCATCATAGGAGGGCTTTCTGCAGGACCTTCTGCTGCAGCAAAAGCAAGAAGAATAAATGAGCATTGCCACATAGTTCTGTTTGAAAAATCAAATTTCATCAGTTATGCTACTTGCGGAATCCCATATGCACTTTCAGGAAAAGTAAAATCAAGAAAAGAACTAATGGTAGTTAGTGCTCAATTATTGAAAGACCGGTTTAATGTAGATGTACATTTGAATGAAGAAATAATTGATATTGATACTAAAGCTCAGGAAATTATAACTGAAAAAGGTGATAAATTTCCATACGATAAATTAATTTTTGCCACTGGAACTAATGCCTATACGCCTCCTATTAAAGGATTGGAATCCTCTGCAAACTGGTCTCATTGCAAAACCATTGAAAACTTTGATAAAATAATTGCTGATAAAGTTTTAGAAAGAACAAAAGATGTAGTAGTTATTGGAGCAGGATTAATAGGTATTGAGGTTGCTGAAAACCTGATAAAAGCAGGTAAAAATGTAACAATTGTAGAATTATCTAGTCAGGTACTTCCTATTTGGGAAAGCAAATTTGGACATATGGCGAAATCAGTTTTAGAAGAGGAAGGTGTTTCAGTAAAAATAAATGTATTTGTTGAGGAGTACCTAAAAAATTCCAATGAAATAATATTGAGTAGTGGAGAAAAAATTAAATGTGACTATCTCATTGTTAGTGTTGGGGTGAAACCAAATACAGACCTATTATTAGCTGAAGGAGCAGAACATCTTAAAAATGGGGCACTAATAGTAAACCAAAAAATGGAAACGAGTATTCCCAATATTTTTGCTGCAGGAGATTGCGCAAGTATAAAAAACCAAATTACTGGACAGTCAGATTATTTTCCTATGGGAACTCACTCTAACAAAGGTGGAAGAACAGCTGGAGCAAATGTGGTAGGTGGAAATGAAGAATATAAGGGTGGGTATGGTACTGGGATAGTAAAAATTTTTGACTACACTTTAGGAAGAACAGGAATGAACTCAAAATCTCTTAAAGAGAAAGACATTCCATTTAAATCCAATTTCTTTATTAGTAAATCTACCCCTGGATTTTATCCAAACGCTAAGGATTTATTCATTGAAATATATCATAATCCAAATACAAAGGAAATCCTAGGAGCTGAAATATTTGGGGAGAATGGTGTTGATAAAAGAATTGATGTTTTGAGCACCTGTATTTATGCGAAATTAACCATAAATGATCTTCCAAATTTAGATTTGGCCTATGCTCCTCCATATTCCCCTGCTAAAGACCCTGTAATAGTTGCTGGTTATGTTGCAGAAAATTCTCAAAAAATGTCATTTGAAGAATGGAATACCTGCCAATTGGATAAATATATTGGTACGAATAAGGAAGATTTTCAATTGATTGATGTTAGAGAACCTTCTGAACTAATGAAATTTGGAAAAATTCCCAAGGCCATTAATATTCCTCTGGATCAGCTTAGGAATAACCTGGGCTCCTTAAATTCGAATACAAAAACAATTGTATATTGCCAAAGAGGATTACGAGGGTACCTTGCTGCCTTAATTCTGGCAAATCATGGTTTTTCTACTATTAAAAACCTTGGAGGAGGTTATTTGGCCTGGAAAAAAATCATACAGAAAGCTCAAGAACCAATTATTAAAAACTCCAGAGCTAATGTTAAATTAAATTCCAAAAAAAAACGGGACACAAGCAAGGTCTAATAAAACAGGTGGTTATTATGACATTAAAGGTGCTGGAGTAGTAGCATAAATATTTCTGGTTGGATCATTTCCCCAAAATATTCTAAAGGAGCTTTTATACTTATCGTGAAAATGATCAAAAGTAAGTTCATCATGGACATAGGTAAAAATTAGAATACAACTTACAATTCCAGTAGCTAAACCCAGAATATTAAGGAATGTATAAAATTTTTGCCTTTGGAGTACTCTTACTACAAGTCGGATGATATGCAGAAACGTTGAAAGACAGTTTAATTTAAATCTTATAAGACAATCCTACACCCAATTATCATAAACCATTAAAAATAAGCAATTTAACTGACATAAACCTGCAATTTTTAACGCATTAGTGTAGCGAAAACATTACAATCTTTGTAACACTTTCTATACACTAAAATAGTAAATTTTTTAAGGCGGTATCCCTATTTTTTTTAAATAATTTTGCTTTTTTTAATCTGGTATTTGAATTAACATCCTTTTTGCAATACCTTTGCATTTACAATGAAAAGGCAAAAAAAACATATCTATTTTTCCTGGATAATCACCCTGGTGATTCTATTCCAGCAGATTGCCTTTTTACCACTTCACCAAATTGTAGAAGGTGTTCATAATAATCTGGAAATTGCGGAAAGTTCATTTGAAATTGAAAGCAATAACTCTGGAGACCAGTTAATTCTTACCCATTTCGAAAATGATCACTGTAATTTATGCGACTATTTCTTTTCTCAGGTAAGTTTTATTAATTCTTTAAAAATCAATGATTTAAAGGATCTTAATTACCAACCTGAGTCTTTTTACACCTACTGTTTTGCTTCAAATCAAACAATTAAAGACAAAAGCCGGGCCCCTCCTGTTAATTTATTTTCCTGATTCAAAAAGTCAACAATAAATCTTTTTAACTGATAATTTTGGATATTTCAATTCATAAAAGGTTGTAGTTGGCATTAATCATTTTTCTAACTCCAACTTTTGGTCAATGGAATTATTGAAAATAAGCCTGCTCTGTTTTTACTTGTTTTTGGGTTTGTTACCTATAAGTACTACAGCACAAAATAATTACCCTCTTAAAGGTAAACTGTACGATAGTGAAGAAAATCCAATTATTGGAGCAACAGTCTTACTCCCGAAAATAAATAAGGGATCTATAAGTGATACCAGTGGTATTTTCAACTTTCGAAATATCCCTATGGGAGAATATTTAGTTCAAATTTCAAATATTGGTTTTGAGCCTTTTGAAACGACTATAAAATTACCTTTACAGGAAACCCTCAAGATCAAATTAGAAAAATCTATTCAATTACTGGATGATATTACCGTAGAAGGCATTAAAAATACAACAACCATGAATTCCTATTCTACGCTTTCAGCGTTTGAACTGGAGCAAAAAAGTGGGAAATCACTAGGGGAAACTTTGGAAAGTATATCGGGAGTAAATGTTTTAAAAACAGGCCCTGGGATATCAAAACCAATCATAAATGGACTTCATTCCAATAGAATTCTAATTTTAAATAATGGAATAAGGCAGGAAGGCCAACAATGGGGAGTGGAACACGCTCCGGAAGTAGACCCTTTTATGGCCGATAATATCCAGGTAATAAAAGGAGCAGAATCAGTAAGATTTGGAGCAGATGCTATGGGAGGTGTAATCATCTTAAACCCTCCAAAATTACCAAATTCAGAGGGAATTACAGGAGAAATCCAACTGACAGGTTCTTCTAATGGAAGACAAGGAGTAGTAGCAGGAAAATTGGAAGGTGGAA
>JAHQVQ010000455.1 GCA_019634305.1 Flammeovirgaceae bacterium
GCTAACGGTAATCAAGGTAATGGTGAAAATAATTAAGGCAGCATCAAGGTAAACACCCAAGCCCATATTTACCCTGAAAGGAAAACTTTTTAACCAATTTTCCATCACAAAATAAGAGATTGGCCATGAAATGAGAATAGCTACACCTACCAAAAGGAAAAATTCTTTCAACAATAGAAAAACAATAGAAACATCGGTAGTGCCAATCGCTTTTCTAATAGCAATTTCCTTTTTACGCATATCCACTACAAAAGAGGAAAGACCGAATAGACCAAGGCAGGCAATGATAATAGCCACTATGGAAAAATAACCTGTTACCAATCCCAACTTCCTTTCTTTGAAGTACATTTTATTTAATTTCTTGGAAAGGAAATAATATTCAAATGTTCGGTTGGGCAGGAATTTATACCAGATTTTTTTTGAAGCTAACAATGCCTGATACTCATGGTTTTCCTTCACTTTAATAGCGATAAACTTGGAATAAAAGAACTTTGATCTGGCACTTGGCATATCAATAACAAAAGGGGTAATTTCACTGTGCAATGACTGGAAATTAAAGTCTTTTACCACTCCAATAATCCGCTCCGCTCCTCCCCTTGATTTTAGCTTTTGTCCTAATATTCCCTTATTGGATTTATAACCAAGATATTTTACCATCTTTTCATTTACAAGAATTCCCTTATACTCATCATTTTCTCCTCTTTTAAAAGTCCTTCCAGCCACCAATGAAATATCGAAGGTTTCAGTAAAATCATAATCTACCATAAGTGAAGGCAGGTATATATATTCATTTTGTTTCTCTTTGGATTTGGGCAGATAATCGTGAATTCGGTAATTTGTCCCTAATACCTCCTCCATAGCAGTCACTGATACAATCACTTCCGATTTCAATAGGTCTTTCTTTAAACTATCGAAATTAAACCTGAGGTTAGTATTGGCTATGGGAATAATCAGAATCTGTTCTTTATTAAAGCCAAGATCTGCATTTTTCAGGTAGGCAAACTGCCCAATACTTACAAAGGTGGTGATCAATAAAAACCCTGTGATCACAAATTGAAGAATCACTAATACCCCTCTAAATCGCCTGCTTCTCACACCCAAAACTATAGAGCCACTCAACACTTCTGCAGGTCGGAATTTAGCCAGGTAATAAGCAGGGAATAAACTAGAAAGCATACCTATCAACAAACCTGAAGAAATAATGCTGGTCAATAAAAGAGACTTATCCAGATGGGTAAAATCCAGATCTGTATCAGCTACATTTGATAAGAAAGGCAATAATAATTCTACCAGTACAAAAGCAATTAAAATGGCAATAAGGCAAATGAAGATAAACTCAATGAAAAATTGCTTACCCAACTCCATTCGATCTGCACCAATAGCTTTCCTTATCCCAATTTCTTTAGCCCTAAGTGATGATTTTGCAGAGGAAAGATTGGTGAAATTAATCGCTGCAATAATTAAAATCAATAAGGCAATTGCTGCAAACAAATATATATAGCGGATATCCCCGTTGGGAGATAACTCAAAATCGAGATCAGAATACAAATGAATTTCCCGAACGGGTTGCAAGAATATATTCACTTCTTCTCTAAATGACTCTGGAAAAACCTTTAATACAAGCTTATCTAATAAATATTCTAAATCTTCAGGAGATTTGCCTTCCTGCAAAAGCACATAAGTCCAGCAAGGGTCCCATTTCCAGTTAGATTTGATGATTTCAGGATCAATATCCATCTGATAAAGAGAAGAAAAAGCAACAATAAAATCGAATTCGAAATGGGAAGCATAAGTTTTTGGGGCAAAAACTCCGGTAATTGTCAGTGTTGTTTTATCTTCATAAATCAACTTTTTTCCAATAGGGTTTTCCCCTTTAAAATACTTCGAAGCTGCCCTATCACTAATCACAACAGAAAAAGGCCGATTGATGGCAATTTTAGGATCGCCTAATGCCAAGGGGAAATCAAAAATTTCGAAAAATGATTCATCGGCAAAATATAAAAAAGGCTCGTTATCCCGTATTTCTTTGTATTCAATAGAATGGGAAGGTACCTGGAAATTAAACATTCTGACTGTGTTTTCCACATATTCAGGATAAAATTCCTTCATAGTTGGCCCCATGGGAAAAGGCACACTAGCTGCTTTTTCCCCTACTCCATTTTTTTCAATCAATTTAGTAACCCTGAAAATTCTTTGGTTGTTTTTGTGAATCGAATCAAAGCTGAGTTCGTGCCGGATTAAGATAAGCAACAAGGTAAAAAAGGCAATACCAACAGACAAGCCAAGGATATTAATGAAAGAGTAAATCTTATATTTATAAAGATTTCGGATCGCTATGGTCAAATAGTTCAGCAGCACAATATCAAGGATTAGAAATCTTAGTGAGGTTTTCGGTTACCAACTGCCCATCGAAAAGGTGAATGACCCTTTGGCTATACTCTGCCGCGGCTGAGGAATGAGTAACCATAATAACCGTTGTACCCATTTCACTAAGTTGCACCAGAAGCTCCATCACTTCCTGCCCTCTGGCAGAGTCGAGGTTACCTGTTGGTTCATCGGCAAGAATAAGTCTTGGTTTTCCCACAACAGCTCTTGCCACTGCAACCCTTTGCTGCTGACCTCCAGAAAGTTGTTGGGGAAAATATTTTCGTTTGTGTGCCACCTGAAGACGTTCCATTATCTCTTCAACTCTCTTTTTTCTCTCTACAGATGGGATTTTCAAATACATCAGCGGTAGCTGAATATTTTCATAAACTGTAAGCTCATCAATAAGATTAAAACTTTGAAAAACAAAACCAATATTGTTTCTTCGGAGATATGCTCGTTTTTTACTTGAAGCTTTGGCAACTTCGTTATTCTTAAAAAACAATTGTCCGCTGGAGGGAACATCGAGCAAGCCAATAATATTGAGTAAGGAAGTTTTTCCGCAACCTGAAGGCCCCATTATACTAATAAACTCCCCTTCCTTTATATTAAGGTTAATATTGCTTAGTGCAACTGTGTCAATTCCAAAATTCGAATATACCTTATCTACATTTTTTAGTTGAATAAGCATCACCTGATTCTATTTCCTCTTAGTTGAACTGCATTCTTAAAAAGAAGCCACCCTATTACCAATCTAAATCACAAAAACTGGGTATTTCAAATATAGGATACCCGTTAGCAATTTTAACTATCTTGTCTATCAACAATTTGGTTTTCTCATAAAGCTATTAATTTGACATTTTATGGCGAACCGGACTGCCGAACCACGCCACTGGTTTTTAAGGAGAAACAATAGTAAGTGTTTGAATTTCAAATGGCAAACACTTTACAAACTCCCAAACCAATTTCTGTTCTGTATAGTTTTTCAGAAACATCTTAAGCTCCAATATGCTTCAATGTTCTTTTTGCAAAAAATGATAGTTGGCCTTAGTTGTAGAATTTCTTTAAAAGAATTCAATATATTAATATCAATTCCCTCAATTTAAATGCCATGGAATACAATGATTTAGCTGTCAATAGTTTATTCTCATTTCCAATAACCTTTGCACACCTAAAAACTGTCCGCTTTTAAATAAAGTTGTTCAAAAATGAACAATTATTAAAGCTTTAAAGTTAATCGAATTTAATTGATTTTATAGGATCGATTCTTGAAATAATTATGGTGGGTATCATTAAAATGATAAGGATCATTAATGTCATTAAAATATTCAGAACTACTACAATTGCCCAGTTAAATTCTATTGGAACTGCGCTCATGTAATAGTTGGCAGGATCAAGCGGAATAAGCTGGAAATATTGCTGGATAAGTCCAAAACCAATACCTAGAATATTCCCAATAATCAGCCCCTTCACAATCATTCTTCCACCATTATACATAAATATTTTTCTGATATTTTTATCAGTAGTCCCAAGCGCTTTAAGTGTTCCGATCATGTTTGTCCTTTCCGTAATCATGATCAAAGTAATGGAAACAATATTGAAACAAGCTACAAAAAGAATGACTACCAAAACGACAAATACATTTCTATTGAGCATAATAAACCAATCGAAAAACTGCACATATTTATTGGTAACCAGCTCAATTTGCAATCCCACATCCATTTCATCCCAAACTTTATCAGAAACTTCTTCTAATTTATCGAAATCCTCAATAAACAATTCAAATCCTCCTACCTGAGTACTATCCCAATTATTCAGTCGCTGAATTAATCTGTTATCCCCTATTACCATCATCTGGTCAAAATCTTCAATTCCAGTTTCGTAAATGCCTTTTATATTCAGTTTTCGAATCCTGGGTGGGTCCTGAACAAAATAGACAATCAGTTCATCCTCAAGACTAAGTTCAAGGCGATTGGCAGTAATACTGCTCACAATAATGTCCTTAGAATAACTCGAGCCACTTAAATCCAGAAACTCACCTTCAATAATATTTTTCTGAAATAATTCCAGATCGAAATCAGTTCCAACTCCCTTCATCACCGCTCCGGAAGATTCATCTTCAGTTTTTAGAATACAAGCCTTCTGGCTATAGACCTGAATATGTTTAATTCCTTCAATTTCCAGTGCATTTTGATACAAATAAAGATTAGTACTCACAGGAGTTTCTTCATAGGAATTACTTTCTACCCATTTATTGGTCTTTATATGTCCGGAAAAACTGAAAATCTTCTCCTGTATGGTATTTTTAAAACCATCGAAAATAGCAAAAGAAAGAATCATTACGGCAATGCCAATGGCAATACTACCAATAGCAATTCTAGCAATTAAAGAAGAAAAGCTATTCTGGGTGCCACTTCTTATCCTTTTAGATATAAAATATGGAAAATTGAAATTCAAGTGAAAATGGTGTTGGGAAATTCAAAAAATACTGAATGGTTACAAACAGCTTAGTTAATCAAAATAAGTCGGTTTATCTGGGTTATACAAATATTCAAACATTAGTTTTATCAGTGACTCAGTAACTCTGCCTGTAGAAAGCTCAGGAAGGGCTTCTAAAGGATAAAAACCAACATCAAGGGTTTCCATTCCGGTTTGTAACTCTCCCCCTGTTTCTTCACAGAGGAAAAATAACTTATAGGCATGGTATGGATCTGGAGGATGTGGGTGTTTATGTTTATCAGTTACTGCCACCAATTTCAATGGTTTTACCAAAACCCCTGCTTCTTCCTGAATTTCCTTTGCCACTATTTCTTTAGGAGAGTAATTGATATCAGCCCAGCCTCCAGGCAAGGACCACTTTCCATCCTGTTCTTCCCGAATCATCAAAATTTTATTCTCTCTAAAAACCACTCCCCGAATATCAACTTTTGGAGTTTGATATCCAGTTTCGAAAGCGAATAAATCTTTTACTTTTTCAAATTTTGTTTCGCTAAACTCTGACATCATTTTTATACTAATGTCTCGTAATTCCTCATACCTTTCAATATCGTACATACCTTCAGAATAAGTTAAGCCATTTTGAGCAATAGCCTGTATTCTTTTAGCAGTATCTATCCATTTAAAACCCATAGTGTTCTTAAAAAATCTGATTGAATTTAAAGATTTAGATTAAGTAGTAATTAAAAATTAATCGTGTATTATTTTGCCGTAAAAGACTGGCAGAGAGATTACTATTTCTCGGAAATAATAGCACTGGTGCTTAAAAGATTGGGGATTTTCAAGGTAAATTTTGATCCCTTGCCTAAACTCGATTCTACCTGAATTGTGCCATTTAACCTTTCTACTGTTTCTTTCACGATATACAACCCTAATCCTGAACCTGGTTTGTTTTCAGAGGCTCTGTAAAACATATTAAATACATTTCCCAAATGCGTTTCTGCAATTCCCTGTCCATTATCCTCTACAATAATTTCAGCCTTTTTCTCCCAGCAATTAACTGTAATTTTCACATAGGGATGTTCTTCAAATTTATTAAAAAACCTGAAAGCATTTGACACCAAATTATTAAGAATTACACTGATACGGTTCAGGTCTGAATATAATTCAGCATTCAAATTAAACTTACTTCTCGTTTCAATTTCTGTGTATTCTTCGATATAGGCATAAGGAGAAAAAGTATCTTCTACAAGCTCCTGAATATTAATTACTTCAAGTTTTAATTCCAATCGGGTATTTCGGGAATAGTCCAGAATATCCTTGATGAAATTATCCATTTTATTTAGCCCTTTTTCTTGCAAGGTCAAAAAATCTTTTATTTGTTGAATATCCTCTTCGGCTTTAGTGATTTCAATAAGCCCTAGAGCCGAAGTAATCGGAGCCCTTAAATCATGGGAAACACTATAGACAAAATTGTCCAACTCTTTGTTGGTTTTGGTGAGTTCTATATTGTGGTTATTAATTTCTTCCTGTGCCTTCTTTAATTCTGTGATATCCCTACAAATACCAATCAAACCAAGTGTTTCTCCATTAGGACCAAAATAGGGCGTTTTTAAAATATCCAACAATACTTTTTTTCCATCTGGATAAACAACAGACTGTTCAGTTCTCTGAGGTATTCTTTTTTCCAGAATTCCCAAATCATTTCTATGAAACTGAATAGCTTCTGTGTAATCAAAAAAATCCAAATCAGTTTTCCCTGTAATCTCGCTTTCTCTTTTATTCAGGTATTTTTCATAGGCTATATTACAACCTAAATACCGACTTTCCTGGTTTTTATAAAAAATAAGATCAGGGACTGAATCTATTAACGAGCGTAATAAAGCTCTTTTTTCATTCAGGTTTTCCGCTAATTTCTTGTAATTTTCTTCACTTTTTTTCAGTAAATCCTCAGCATTCTTTTTGTGAGTAATATTAGAAAAAACCAATATTCCACCAATAATTATATTTTCTGGGTTTCTTATAGGAGATGAATTTACAATTAAACACTCTTTTTTACCATTTTTAGTTTCAACAATAAGCTCCTGGTTTTTTACTATTTCCCCGCTTCTAACTGTTCTGGTAAAAGGTAATTGGTTCTCAGCTAACCCTAACCCATCCAGATTAAGGTATTTCCAGTTTTCACTATATTTCTCTATAGGTAAAAATTTAAAGGTTTCTGCAGATTCGTCTA
>JAHQVQ010000456.1 GCA_019634305.1 Flammeovirgaceae bacterium
ACACACCTACCCACCCGAAAATGTTGAAATAATCTACTCTTCATACAAGGAGGCGGGAAAAAAGCTTAAGGAGAAATTAAAGAAAAATAAAACACAGACCCTTTTTCACATCGATGGAAGAGTTAGAGCTTTACATGGCAGTGGAATTTTGCCAAAGAGATTCGAATTGGCATCGAGAAGGACAGGCAGCATTTTAAACTTTGTAGGTGAGGGAGAATCCTGGGCATATTTTGATATTTGGCAACGTTATGAAAAGCTTAAAATATTCCGAAAACGCTTTTGGGAAACTCTTATCAAAATAGGGGCATTGTTGGGTATTTTGCTTTCTATTATCAAAGTCATAGAAGAATTCTCTTAAAGCTCCTACTTGGAATTTGAACCCTTGATCCTAATGGGCCACATGTCCAATTTGAATTGACAAAAGATATTTTCTATGTAGTAGATTATGATGGAAATAGGGCTATGCCTTATATTTTTGACTAAAAAAATAGTGGAATATGGAGTAAAGCAAAGGATGCCAATAAGAGCATATTACCCAAAGGAAAATATCCTTTAAAATCGTGTATGTTGAGGATCTTTGTGGTTTTATGTGGCTCTTCAGGATTAAGCAGGATTTTTTCCTAATAATCAAAATGAGATAAAATAAAAAAATGCTTTAGGTATTAAGTTTTCTGTAGTTTTTTATTTTCAATAATTTGACTGGAAATGAACCAAAAAATTACCAATAATAAAAAAATGATAATACCAAAAATTGTGGTAATTATTGATACTTTTATTCCTCCAAACACCAGGGCAGGCGAAATATCCCTTACTTGTTAAATTGCCGAAAATGCCTGGTAAAAACCAATTAATTGAAAAAATACACCAACAATCATTGCAAATAAACCAATTGATTTTCCATATTTTAACATTCGAAGCACCTGCTCTATATTTTCGTGAGGAAAAGTTAAAAATTTAGCAAGATGATAAATCATCTACGCCATCAATAGTCACTAGAAGGATTGTTAAGATACTCATAGTCAGTGGACCACCCATTAAAAATAGATCTTTCATCGTAATATAATTTAGTGATTAATTCTTACGCTAAATTAGCTGTGGCAGGTATGTTTGTAAAGGTCGAATCCGGATATAAACCTGCCACTTACTTGAAATTAAGTTGTTGATAAGGCAGATTAGCAGAAAAGTTTTAAAAAATGAAGAAGGAAGCCTCCAATCCATATTATCATATTGCATACTGGATTTTAGTCATCATAAGTTTAACATTAGTTTTTGGATTGTCCTGGAGTAATAATCTTACGGCATTTTTCTTCATATCCATGCTGCTGCCAATAGTATTAGGGACATCTTATTTCTTTAATTATATACTTGTTCCAAGGTTCTTTTTAAAAAAGAAATACCTCAAATTTATTTTATATACCATCTATAGTGTCATTATACTTGGAATCTATAGTAATGATGTTTATCGGAGCCTTTTTGCTAATGGTGTTACAAATTAGAGAAAATCAGGAAGTCATTCAAAGGCTTTTGACAGAGAATAAGCGAATGAAAAAGTCATTTCTGGAAATAATATCCAATAGGAAGATGATAAAAGTACCTTATTACAATATTATATTTATAGAGAGTCTTTCCGATTATATAAAGGTGAACACTATTGAAAGTGAAATTGTGAATAAAGAAAAAATAAGCAAAGTGTATGATAGATTACCAGATATTTTTTTAAGAATTCACCGATCATTTATTATAAAGAAAGAATAAAAGAATTCTCTTACAACGAGATTATAGTTGACGATGTGCAATTAAATATTGGCAGGAGTTATAGAAAAGAAGTGAAAGAAGCCCTGAAAAGTTAAAATTCCTCTGGAGCAATTAAGTTTTGTAAAGTCTTACTTTTTTGGTTAGAATTAGGTTTGATTGTGCTCTGGAGGTTTTAATAGTTTCTATAGGAAAAAGATTTTTGAAAAATCGAAGGTTTTAGGCAAACATGCTATAAGACTCTAAATGTTGGCTGTCATCTAAGGAGCAAACTGCAAATAATATCGTGAATTTGTTATCTTCGAATTTTAATTAATGCTTATTATGGCAGAGAAAGAGTTAATTTCAAAAATTGTAGAGTATTTTGAAACAAAAATATTCAAAAATCATATTGAAGCATCTTTAAAAAACAATACCAAGTTAAGATCATATAACATCAATCCAATAGTTGTTAAGTACTTATCCAAAGTGCTTGAAGGCGATTATACTGCTAGGGGAGTTGCTAGAGCTTTGTATTATCCTAGAGTATTAGGAACCTCGATAAATACATCATTTGGAACTCGGATACAAAATATGTTTGTTGAACTTGGTCTGGCACAAGGTTCTTTAATAAAAGGAATGGATATTGAGTTTACAGATAAAATTGACAGCAGACAAAAATGGTGTCAATTGAAATCAGAACCAAATACGATAAATTCTGAGGACATAAATCCATTGCTAAAGAAATTCACGACTGTCACTAATTTGGCTAGAACAAATTCAATGAATCTCAATAATTCCGATTTGATTTTAGGGGTTCTATACGGAGAAGAGAATCAATTAAGTCAACACTATAAAAAAATAGATCAACAATTTCCTGTGGTTGTTGGCAAAGAATTTTGGCATAGACTAACTGGTTTTCCAAATTTTTACATTGGATTAGTGGATGAATTACATAAAAGTATTCTAACCATTGATACTAAGGATTTGATAGATCAAGGATGTGCAGATTTAGAGCAGGAAATTAAGATATCTCCATTTTTTGACTTTTAGATAAGTAATACTCATTTAGAAACTTCAAAATTGAATAACCCAATTCTCGACCTAGATTAACAGGGACAGCATTACCTATTTGTTTGTATTGTTGAGCAATTGAACCATTAAACATCCATTCATCAGGAAAGGTTTGAATTCTTGCATATTCACGAACAGTAAAAGGACGAGTTTCATCGGGATGGCATCGTTCAGTTTGTTTTTGAGCAGGGCTGCAGGTTAATGTTAGGCTTGGTTCATCCCAACCAATTCTGCGAGCCATTCCAGTTTTGCCACCACCTAGATAGAAACTACCTCCCATGTATTCTTTCTGAATATCTAAGGGTAAATCGCGCCAGTAACCTTTTGGTGGTACTAAGTCAAGAACTTCTTTTTTTGATAGTGGATATTTAGCACCATCAGATTTTGGAACATTTTTATCAAACAAATCGCCCTTTTTTAGGGCATCAGAAAGATTATATATTTTTTTGGAAGGTTTTGGATATTCATATTTAATGTCAATATCTTTTCTAATACCGACAAGAATTAGGCGTTCTCGTTTTTGTGGAACTTTAAAATTAATTGCTTTTAAAACTTGAACAGGAACAACATTATACCCAATTTCGTCTAGTATAGAAATCATTCCTTGTAAAGTTTTTCCTTTTTCATGGCTAAGCAAACCTCTGACATTTTCACCGATACAAATTGCTGGAGAAACTTCCTGGACAACTCTTGCAAACTCATAAAACAGTGTTCCTCTGGCATCCTTAAAACCTAGTTTTTTTCCTGCATAACTAAAAGCTTGACATGGGAATCCACCAGTAACAACATCAACTTGATTTTTATATTCAGAAAAATTAAAATCTTTAATGTCGCCTTCAAGAACTTTCCAATGTGGTCGATTATTTCTTAATGTATTACAAGCCCACTTATCTATTTCATTTAATGCAACACAATTTAGACCTGCTTTCTCAAGACCAACAGCAAGACCACCTGCACCAGCGAATAATTCAAGAACCGAATAGTTATGATTTGGTTCTACATAGTTTGATACCTCCTCCTCTTTAAAATCATCCAATAGATTTCCTAATAAAGTATGAACATCTGATTTTTTATAAACCCGATAATTTGAAACAGGTTCTCTAACGGCTTTTAGAATCCCTTCGTTATCCCATCTTCTAAGGGTTTCTTTACATTTTCCGACTAGTTCTGCTGTTTCTGAAAGAGATAAATATTCACTCATAACCACATTATTAAACCTTATACAATGGTTACAAATATATGTAGAAATGATTTACAAAGAAAAGAAAAAGAACAAATCACTAATAATATATTAATGCATTTGGCGGAAGATGTTGTATTTGAGTGATGTACAATTAAATTGATTTTTTTCAATTTGAAAATTTGTGCAATAAAATGCCAAACGCTCCATTTACAACCCTCTGTTAGACATTTCAAATGTTGAACAGAGGGTTTATAATCCGGCCTTAAATGACACTGTTTTGGGACTTTGATAAAATCCTACGATAGTAGAGTTATCTATACCTTCCGCTATGAAAATCGGTTATCTAGACTCATAAATTATATCTTTTAAAGAGTGTCATTTACTACTTTAGTGTATAAGTGTGGCCTTTTTACTATCAAAATACGGAACCTGAACCTGCCAAGCTTTACTGTCTGATTTTACTTCAATAGTGACTTGTTCCTCATTTTCCTTCAAAATTTTAGTCTTGATTTTAGGCAATTCTTTTTCTGATGGAAATAACAACCAGATTATAGTGGAATTTCCCTCAATATTTGTACTGAAAGTACTAGCAATATTGGGTTCATATATATTATATTCTTTACTATACCAACCTTGAATTTCCGGTTCTTCCTGGCCTTTTATAAGTGAAATATCAAATTTTTGTTTACTGACTGGTATGACAGCAAAATTTCCATTTTCATCATTAGTTTTTACCATAGCATTGTTTATTTCCACCAAACAAGTTGGATTCCAGTGCCATAAGGCATCAATCTTTCTGGGTTGATCAGTGATTATTCTATCTACTACTACCCAAAATTCTCCACGAACATAAAAAAGAGCCCTTTGATGTGTTACGTCCCCATTGGTGTCTAGGAAATCGCTGAAGGAATTGGTAGCATAATCAAAATCCTCTGTTATTTTAAAGTGGGTATTATTTACAGCTGCTTTTGCCAATTTGGGACCAGGAGCCTGACCTTTTCCATTGATTAAAATCAGGTTATGTCCGGCAGTTCCTTTGGCATAAGGTCTGAATTTTTGGGCCGTTTCCCCCGTATAGGCAAATCTTCCGGCATCCACTAGAAAATCTCTACCATAGGCAGCAACAGAAAGGTGCAATTTATCATTATGCTGATG
>JAHQVQ010000457.1 GCA_019634305.1 Flammeovirgaceae bacterium
AGTCGTGTGCGACCCCAGTTCCTTCATCTCTTTTACTCTTACCTGATAACTCTTATGGTTACCTTTTCCTTAACGCTCAGCACCCCTACTTTACAGCAAAACCACCTTAAGGTGGTTTGTAGGCGTTCCCTGTTAGACAGCCTACGCAGGACCTGCCTCCATCTAAGTTATAGCTTATGATACTGTTGCCTTTTCCACCAAATGGTTCTGGCAAGTAGTTCATTTCAAGGCACACGGTGTACGACAAACTTCCTTTTTTGCGGATAAGCAATTGCTCTCAGAGCGATTCAATAGAGTTTTGAATTATTAAAACGGGAAGTTTGACGTGCACCCTGTAAAAGAGAAAGCTAAAAAATAAATCAAACTTATTCAGCTCCAGGTCTCCCTGAGGCAACATTCTTACTTCTTTCAATAGATTGCAGCGCCATGTATTTTTCTCCATATTTAGCAAGGTTTTCCATTTCCTGATCAAATTGATCAAAGTGTCTTTCTTCCTCGGCAACTAAATCTTCAAAGATCTTCTTACTCCCCGAATCGGCATTTGCAGCACATTCATTTGCCCAAACGTTATAATCCCTGGCACTTTCTTCTTCCATATTTCGCGCTTTTTCTAACATTTCTTTCATCCCATGAATTTTGGCTACAGGAATAGTTGCATTCATTTCAATATCTCCTTTTAAAAACAAAATTCTTTCTGCTAGTTTTTCAACATGAATCATTTCCTGAATGGCTGTTTGCTTGAATAAACTGGCAAATAGATCGAAACCTTCATCATCACAAATAAAATGGAAATACATATATTGGTGAACCGCACTCAGCTCATCTCCTACTGCTTTATTTAATAATTCTATACTTTTCTCATGCATAATTGAAATGAAATTTAAGGTAAAGAAAATAGATCAAAACTGATAATTTGATCAAATAAAAATCATCCTCTATTTTAAAAAAATAAGAGGAAAAATCTAGCTATTTAAGAAGATTTATTTTTGACACCTTCAAATTAATAAATCACTCAAATCAGACTCAATGCTTTAACCACCAAACGGGAAAGCTATAAAGCTTTTGGGGTAAATTTCAATATATGCTTGAACAATACTAAAAAACTATGTTCATTTTAATAAAAATTCAAATTTTTATATGCAGCATTAAACAACATTGCTTAATTATCTATAAAATAAGAATATGAAACAAAAGCAAACTGCTTACTATCCGGAGACCAGGAAGGCACATTTATAGTACCCTGCCCTCCATAAAGATGGGCGATCACTTCTGGTTCGCTTCCTTTGGCATTCATCATTCGCAACATCACTTTCCTATCTGCAGGATGTTCCGCAGGATCAACATTAGGAGGATAACTTAAAAAGACCAAAAGTTTCCCATCAGGTGAAGGATGGGGGAACCAATTTTGATACAAGTCATTTGTCATTTGTAGTGGCTCAGAGCCATCTACATTCATTCGCCAAATCTCCATTTTTTCAGATCTATTAGAATTGAAATATATATATTTCCCATCTGGTCCATAATCAGGTCCATCATCAAGAGAAGTTTCAAAAGTCATTTGTTTTTCCATCCCACCTGATACTGGCACAGTATAAATGTTATAAACTCCTGCCCTTCTACCCACATACGCAAGCGTATTACCGTCAGGAGACCAACCATGCCAATAAGATGGACTATCTGGTACCACTTGTCGGGGTTTTCCGCCAGTTATTGGCATGATGTACATTACAGCATTATTTGAAGAAATTTTTGGTCCATTATAATGGGAAATAACCAGTTGCCTACCATCTGGAGCCATTCCATGATCACTATTTATTTTATCTGCAAAAGCAGATGGGATCATCTCAGGATCTCCTCCAGACACTTGTAATTTATATAGCCTGCCATTATTATTATATACCAAAAAAGTACCATCTGGTGACCAATTGGGTGCTTCTATATGGGTAGTGTCTGAGTAAATTATTTTCCGGTTTCCTGTTTGAATATCCATAATCTCGATATTGCTTCTTACCTTTAAATCAGTCCTTAGGGAGTATTTGGGAGTAGTAATTCTTACTTTTGAAAATGTAAAGTCTTCATTTCGTCTGGTATTTTCAGGCAACAAAGCTGCTCCCAAATATATATCTCTGGGAACAGAAGATCGAAACCGTTCAAATTCCTTAAAATATCCTCCTATTACAGCATAAGAAAAAATAAACTCATCATTTATCCTTTCCAATCTAAGTAGATCATATTGATTAGGCGCAATCTTTTTGTTTTGAGAAAGGAAATCATCAGAACCATAATAAAACTCGAATATTCCCCCATTAATTAAGACTCCTCCAAGATTTTTTTCGGTATCGAGTGCTTCTGCAAAACCTATCCCAAACCTGGCTTTTTTGGGTGCTTTTTCAATTTGGAAATCAAAAATAAAATCACCTGAAACTTTTTTCCAGAAAAACACCATATTAAGGTCTTCAGAAGCATTTTCCATTAATTTCCCTGAAAGCAGATATTCTCCGGTATTTTTGTTAAAAGGGGCCTGTGGGCTTTCCAGATTTCCCAATACACTTACATTCTCAAACTGGTTGATTTGGGCATAAGCTGAAAATTGAATAAGAATAAAAAACAAAGATGTTCCAATGCTCTTGAAAAAAAATTGCATAATGTTAAATAAATGGTGCTAAAGTAAAGGGAATTTAAAATTAAGTAATTTAAAGGAGAAAGGAATATTCACTCAAATTTCAAGTGCATTTAATTTGAGCCTAATCTCCTCTACTGGTAAAGGGATAGTGAAATATGTTTTGTAAGTTTGTATCTTAAAAATGCAAGAGTAATTGAGCTAACAACAATTTCAACTAAACACTGAAAATCAATTACTTAATTGCATTTATTTTTATTTAAATTCTATACTAATACAAAATGAGTCTGGAGACACTTACAGCAATTTCACCAATAGATGGCAGGTACAGAAGTAAAACAGAAAAACTTGAAAATTACTATTCTGAATATGCCCTGATAAAATACAGGGTAAGAGTAGAAATTGAATATTTTATTGCCTTGTGTAAAATTCCTTTGCCTCAACTTCAGCATATTGACCCAAAGGCTTTTCCGGTTTTACAGAAAATTTATCTGGACTTTTCACTAGAAGATGCTCAAAAGATAAAAGAACTAGAAAAAGTAACTAATCATGATGTAAAGTCTGTGGAGTATTTTATCAAGGAAAAATTTGAGGAACTAAATATCTCAGCATTACAGGAATTCATTCATTTTGGTTTAACTTCTCAGGATATTAATAATACGGCAATTCCACTTTCAATAATGGAAGCTGATCAGGAATTCTTAAAACCATTACTGAATGAGGTGCTGCAAAAAATAAGTCAGTTGGCTCACGATTGGGAAGATATTCCAATGTTGGCTTATACTCATGGTCAGCCAGCATCCCCCACTAAACTGGGGAAAGAATTTGCGGTTTTTGCCTATAGACTGGATCAGCAGTTAAAGTCATTGGAAACTATTCCATATCCAGCCAAATTTGGTGGAGCTACTGGAAATTTTAATGCTCATTTTCTTGCTTACTCTGAAATAGACTGGGTGGCTTTTGGCAATCATTTCGTTAATAATATTTTGGGTTTAGATCGATCTCAACTCACTACCCAGATTGAAAATTATGATCAACTTTCAGCCAGGTTCGACAACCTGAAAAGAATAGATTCTATCCTTATTGATTTGAGCAGGGATATCTGGCAATATATTTCAATGGGTTATTTTAAGCAAAAAATCAAAAAAGGGGAAGTGGGGTCTTCGGCCATGCCTCATAAAGTGAATCCAATCGATTTTGAAAATGCCGAGGGGAATTTTGGGATTGCCAGTGCCATATTTGAGCATTTATCTGTGAAATTACCTATATCTAGGTTACAAAGAGATTTAACAGATTCAACGGTGCTGAGAAATATTGGAGTGCCTGTTTCTCATGTGGTAATAGCTTTAAGTTCTTTATTGAAAGGTCTTGGGAAAATTGAATTGAATCAGGCAAGATTGGATGAAGACCTTGAAAAAAACTGGGCAGTTGCGGCAGAAGCCATTCAAACTATTCTGAGAAGAGAAGGCTATCCTAAACCTTACGAAGCATTAAAAGATCTTACCAGAAAAAATGAAAAGATTACAAAAGGTAGTATCCATGCTTTTATTGAAACATTAAAAGTTTCTGATAAAATAAAGGCTGAATTGAGGCAAATTACTCCTTTCAATTATACCGGGGTAAAATTTGAGTATTAATATTATTTATCTGAAATTTAAACAAGTTTAACATTGCTATAGCTAATTGATAATGAGATAATTTCTCTCAAGATAAATTAGTAATGGTACTTCCAATTAATTAAATAATGAAAATGAACTTACAAAGAAACCTTGTGATTGCATTGGCCTTTTTGGCATTTAGTTGTAATAACTCCCAAAAAGAGGAGGTAAAGCAAGAAGAGGAAGTAGAAACAGTAGTTCAAGAAGTAAAATCAATTAATGTAATCTCTGAAGCAGAAAAATCCGAAGGATGGGAATTGCTTTTTGATGGCTCCTCACTAGATGGATGGCATACCTACCTAAAAGAAAATGTAGAGGGATGGAAAGTGGAAGAGGGTATGCTGATCACTGAAGGGGGAAATGGTGATATTGTGACAGATGAAGATTTTGAAAACTTTGAATTATATTTTGAATGGAAAATTTCCGAAAAAGGAAATAGCGGACTTTTATTCAATATTATTGAAGATGAAAAATATGCAGCAACTTACGTTACGGCTCCTGAATATCAATTGATTGATGATAGTAACTATCCTCAGGAATTAACAGAAAAGCAAAAATCTGGTGCTAATTATGATATTCATGCGCCATCAAAACTGGCAGCCAAAACTCCTGGAGAATTTAATGTAAGTAGATTAGTAGTGAATAAAGGACATGTGGAGCATTTTTTGAATGGGGAAAAAGTGGTGGAATATGAATTGTGGTCTGACCAGTGGAAAGAAAAAATGATGGCAAGTAAGTTTGGAAAAATGGAAGGATATGGCACGGCTAAAAAAGGTAAAATTGGTATTCAGGATCATGGGAACTTTATTGCATTAAGAAATATAAAAATCAGGAAATTGTAATCCTTCCTGATTCTTCAAGTAAAATACAACCTTAAGGGTTAACCACTGAAATTTCCCAAATTCAAGGTTACCCTTTTCTTTTTTCATTTAATAAGCCTCCCTCAGGAAACCAAACAAAAGCACTCTTACTTTAACTCAAAGCCATAAATACCATGTTTGGTAAAATAATTTAAAGGGAGTAGCATTATCTAATATGTAAGAAAATTCCAATTTTTCTGTTTAGTAATAAATATTAAATAAACCAGGAATTAATTAAAAATACAGCAACCTTTAAAAGTTGTTTAAAATAGAGCAGGAATTTACAATGGAGCGGTAAATTATTGATCAAATTACCTTTTTTAATTCTGAAGTTTATTTCAAATTATCTACTTTGTTAAAAGGTATAGGTTAATTATCAATTATAAAGATGGAAAGATTTTATATAAAAGCAGAAGATTTTGTACCGGAAATCGACCTTAATCCAGACACAAACATTCTAAAAATCACTGGGGAATCGTATCACGAATACACTCATGAGTTTTTTCAACCAATTTTTGACTGGTTTGAAGAATATACCAAAACAGAAGGGCGAAATATTAAATTAAGCTTTAGAATGGATTATTTTAATACAGCCTCTTCAAAATGTTTTTTTGATATTATTGATTTGTTGGGAGAGTATGAAAAAGTTTCTGATGCAAATTTGGAAATATTCTGGTACTATGAAGATGGGGATATCGATATGTTAGAATCCGGAGAAGATTATCTGGAAGAATCAGGTACAAACATGAAATTTATTGCCTATAACTCTGGAGAAGAGCTGCCAATTTAGACAAGCAAAATTGCTAAAAAGCCTGAGATGGAAATTTCTATCTTGGGCTTTTTTATACATTTTTTTAAAGTAAAATTAGACCTTCTCCTTAAGACGATAAGCCACTACCCTATTGTCAAAAAATGTTGGTACAGCAAGTAGTTTATGTTTAATACTATAATCTAAATCAGCTGCATTAATTTTTTGTGCTTTAGTATCCAATACTTTAGTGTTTTTCCCTTCTTTGCTTACAAAAAACACCTCTCCATTCCAATTGGAAACAAAATAATCCCCATTTTCAGTTTTAGCAATTCCATCTGCTCCTACCATATCCCCTACCCAGTCATCGTATTTTTTCTCCTCAAGGTTAACCGATCGCAGAATACCCTGGTTCATTGATACCATTAACATTCTGTCTTCTTCCATGAAAAGGCCATTTGGTTTGTCCAAAGCCTCATCATCCATCCAATTGATAGCAATTCCATTTTCTATCTTATAAATTTTATTTCCATAAGAGTCTGAAACATATACTTCTCCATCAGGACTAATGGCTAAATCATTAAGAAAAATGGCTCCTTCTACAGCAACTTTTGAGATCACTTTACCTGACTCAATATCAACTTTTACTACCTCAGTGATATCTGCGATATAAAGTATATCCTCATATACCCCCATTCCTTTAGGGTCATTTAAGCCCTCTATCCATTTAAGTACAGCAACTTCACCATTTATATTTAGCTTAGAGATAAACCCATCACCATCTTTGGAGTCTTTATTTACTGCATTAATATTTGCCACATACATGATGTCCCTTTCCTGATCAAAAAGAACTGATTCTGGCGTTTTTAAACCCGTATCAGTTTTCCAAGCTTCTTCAATTTCCACTACAATTTCCTCAATAGGATTAGTCTGTGGTATATCGACATCTATAGCATGTGTCTCTTCTTTAGAGTTTTTACAGTTACTCAAAAAAATAATTAGCATGGGGAAAAAAAACAGATTAATAACTTTCATTTGTTTCAGATTTGTAAAACTTTCCATGCAGTTCTAAAAATGCCTAATCATTTGTTAAAAATTAGTCAATTTTTAACCCTTCCTACATGGTGGTTTCTTTTTGATTAGTAGTTTATGGTTACAATATAACCATCCTTTTTTAAGTTTATAAGTGCTTAGGCTAAAATTTTCAAGCCCTTTAATTTCCACTTTCCAAAATATTTAATCTAATGATTGAAATTAGTATCTGCTCATATGAAGATTCATTTTTGAAAGGTTAATTTTTTAAGTATCCCTGTTATAACTTTTGAACAACCACTTAAATAGATTACAGGCTGAATTTAATCTTAATTCCATTTGTTAACATAGTATTAGATGCTATTTTTCAATGCATAGATAATTCAGGTGAATTAAATTTATAAATTGATTAAACTTTGGAATCATGAAAACAACTGTATTCTTTCTTTTTTTTGTGTTGTTTTTTTCTCCATTGGCCTATTCTCAAAATGAGGATCAAGATTTAGTACTGGCTTTGGAAAAATGCAACCTTGCCGAACTTACTACTGCTCTTAAAAATGGAGCCGATATCCAAGTAACAGATGAAAAAGGAATGACCCCACTGCACTTAGGGGTAATCTGTGGCAATCCTGATATCGTAAAAGTCCTTTTGTTTTATAAGGCAGATGTAAATGCAAAAGACAATTTCCAGATGTCTGCGCTGGATTATGCTATTCTCTCTGAAAACCAACAAATAATTACCTTAATTGAAGAAGTTCCCAATCAAATGGTAATAGATCAGATTTAGGAGATCATTTTATTCACTATCAGGAAAATCAGATTTCTGATCACTTTTTCCTCTAGGGTGAAATTCAGTGATCACTTGCTTTAGGTAATCTACATCAAGGTGGGTATAAATTTCAGTAGTTGTGATGGACTCATGTCCCAACATCTCCTGAATTGCCCTTAAATCTGCACCACCTTCCACAAGGTGGGTAGCAAAGGAGTGTCTGAATGTATGTGGACTTACTTTTTTCCTTATCCCTGCCATTGCAGCCAAATCCTTTACAATCAAGAAAATGTAAACTCTAGTGAGCATTTTCCCTCTTCTGTTTAGAAATAGATAATCATCAAAACCCTTTTGAATTTTGATATTTTTCCTAATCTCATCTCTATAAATTTTAATATACTTCATGGCATCCTTCCCGATGGGAACAAGCCTTTCTTTATCTCCCTTCCCTAGAATTTTAATAAATCCCATATCGAAATTGAGATTACTTAATTTTAGGTTAACGAGTTCAGAAACACGTAAGCCCGAACTGTAAAGGGTTTCTACGATAGCCCTGTTTCTTGCTCCCTCAGGTTTGGATAGATCAATCACATGGAGTATTTTTTCTATTTCCAAAAAGTCGAGCGTATCTGGTAACTTTCTAGAAAGTTTAGGGGACGAGATTAAAGCGGTCGGATCTCTTTCTATTTTATCGTGGAGAAAAAGAAATTTATAAAAGCCTTTTATACCAGAAAGAATTCTGGCTTGAGTAAATTCAGAAACCTGAAGCTCATGCAAATAGACTAGAAATTCCTCTACATAATTCGGTTGAATTTCCTGAGGAGTACAATCAATCTCGTATAACTCCAAATACTGTTTGAACTTATTGAGGTCCTGATTATAAGCAAATTTTGTATTTTTTGACAACCCTCTTTCCAAAGAAATATAGTTGGAATATTCTTCTATCGCTTCGTCCCAATTCATACAATTTGAAGTTAAACACAAAATCTAAACAAGCTACTAGTCTTTTTATAAAAAAAAGTAGTAATAACTAAGGTAATCCTATTTTCTAATATGTTGAAAAACACGAAAATAAGTGTTTATTTGGGAAAGTCTAAAAAAATGAGTTTTCAGCATCTCAAAAATTAAATTAATCTTCCACAAACAAATTTTTTCTCATGCCTTTAATCAAAAAAGTATTTATCTGGCTACTTACAATAGTGCTATTTTTGACAATCACCATTTTCATTTATGGCTATTTTCAACTAAAGGATCGTCATCCAGATTATCATATAGATTTAAGTGTAAAAAGTGGAAGCCCAAGTGACTTTAAAGTAGGATTTTCTGCCCAGTCCATTACTCCTGAAATTATTGATACCTGGACGGATGTAAATGGAGATGCAAAATTTAAGGAAGAAGATGGAGATACTTACCAGGACAATAACAATAATGGACAATTCGATGCCTATTGGATTGCAGGCTTTAGCAATAAAAGAGCTGCAAATGGAATAAATGACAAACTCTGGGCAAGAACAATGGTGATTGATGATGGGATTTCCAGAATCGCTATTGTGGCTATTGATGCTATTGGTTTTGGTAACGATGATGTAATTACCGCCAAGAAATTAATTCCTGAAGATGCTGGAATTACCTATTCTATTATTACCTCCAGCCATACTCATGAATCTCCTGATTTATTAGGGCTATGGGGAGCCAGTGAATTTGAATCAGGGATCAATCTGGAATACATGAATTTGGTTAGAGCACAAATTGCCAAATCGGTAGTGGATGCCTGCAAAAATTTGAGACCCGCCAAACTTAAAATTGCTCAAGACCTTTCAGGAGCCTTACCCATGTTAGCCGACACCAGAAAACCAGAAGTTTATGATGAAGGATTAAGGTTAATACAAGCCGTAGATACGGAAATCGATACAACTTTGGGAACTTTATTATCTTGGGCCAATCATCCCGAAACTTTATGGAGTGATAATTTATTAATTACCTCAGATTTCCCTCATTACTTTAGAGATGGAATTGAAAATGGCGTTTTTGATGATGATAGTCTGGTGGTTGAAGGATTAGGAGGAATAGCTGTTTATGTAAATGGAGCAATTGGAGGTTTGATGACTACCCATAGAACCACTCCAATTTACCATCCATTTACTAATGAAGAATTATTAGAACCAACTTTTGCAAAAGCCGAGGCTCAGGGAAAAGAACTAGCCCTCTTAAGTCTTGTAGCCTTAGACAGTTCTCAGGATTGGATTGAAAAGTCAAGTATTGCACTTGAAGCAAAAAGCATCGCCCTTCCACTTGATAATCCTTTGTTCCGGTTGGCAGCATTCTTAGGTGTTTTGGATAGAGGTATGGTAGGCTGGATGAAAATGAGATCGGAGGTAGCAGCCTGGACACTAGGACCTTTAAGTTTTATACATATGCCAGGAGAAATTTATCCGGAAATCATAAATGGTGGTGTAGATGCTCCAGAAGGACAAGACTTCAAAATCCAACCTCAGGAAATTCCACCTTTGAGAGAAGTCATGCCTGGGAAATACAAATTTGTAGTTGGTTTATCAAATGATATGATTGGTTATATAGTTCCCAAAAGCCAGTGGGATAAGGAATCACCTTATACCTATGGAGAAGAGGATGCTCCTTATGGAGAGATTAATTCAGTTGGTCCGGAAGCTGCTCCTATCCTGCACAAGGAAGTAATGAATCTACTCAAAAGGCTAGAAGAGAATGGAAACTAAAAGAACCGAAGAAAGCGATGTAGGAATCATTATTTTGGCAGCTGGTAGTTCTTCAAGACTTGGGCAACCAAAACAATTATTAAAACTTGGAAATGAGTCCTTACTTCGGAAAATTTCGAAAAATGCATTAGATTCTGCTGCTGGAAATGTAGTGGTGGTTTTAGGAAGTAATGCTGAAAAAATCAAATCTGAACTAAAAGGATTAAACCTTCATATTGTTTTCAATAAATCATGGGAACAAGGAATGTCTACCTCAATAAATATTGGTTTAGAGAAACAGTTAGAGGATTTACCAGCCACTTTATCAGGAGTATTATTTTTAGTTTGCGACCAACCTTTTGTAAGTTCAGCATTAATAAATAATTTACTTTCAGCTTATCTCAAAACTAAAAAAGGAATCATTGGAAGTAAATATCAAAGTGGTACCATCGGAGTTCCTGTCTTATTTTCCTCAGAATACTTCCCGAATCTCCTAGACCTAAAGGGTAATGAAGGAGCCAGAAAAATAATAAAATCTAATACAGCAGATGTATCAGAAATCCCATTTTTGAAAGGAGACCTGGATATAGATACTATTTCGGATTGGGAATCTTTTCAACATAACCACCAATTTTAAAATAATAGGAAAGGCTGAAGGAAATTAATCCATCAGCCTTTTTCTTAAATCTAATTTGATAGATTATTACCAATCAATTAGTATCCAGGGTTTTGTTTAAGTACCTCAGCACCAATCAAATCAATTTCATCCTGTGGAATTGGTAAGATTTCATCAACACCAGCCTGAAATGAAGCTCCTATAAATGGAGAGGCAGGAATAATAGCATCTTCGTGTGCTAAATAAGCATTTAATACTTGGTCAGCAACACCCCATCTGCAAAGGTCAAAAAATCTATGACCTTCCATGGCTAATTCTAATTTTCTCTCAAATCTTACTGCATCTCTTGCAGTTGCCTGATCAGTCCATGCGGTATTATACAAACTGATATCGTAATTGGCTGCCGGAGCACCAGTATCATCCATTACAAAACCTTCAGCATTAGCAGCTCTTGTTCTGATCATATTTACATATTCACGAGCTTTCTCTAAGTCTCCAATTTCTACTTCAATTTCAGCAGCCATTAAAAGAACATCTGCAAATCTCATAAGGTTAACATTAATAGCTGTGTAACCAGCTGTCCATGAGCTCCCATCAGTATAAGCACTTTGATCTTCCTGGAAGAAAACCCATTTTTTAGGAGAATAAGCACCACCATTATTTTGGTCTCTTATCCATGCTTTTCCTGGGTGGTTACCCCAATCCAAATATGGAATACCTCTTCTTCCTACAGTATGGTCTAATCTTGGATCAACAGGACCTGAATCTGGGGTAAAATCAGCATCAGCTGCAATACCCAAATCATGTACTAATTTATTTGAAGCATTATTGTAAGAACCATCTAATAAAGGTAACCCTCCGCTTGTTCTATAAGAGTTAGATAACTCAAAACTAGGTTGAAAAAATCCGCAACATCCGGCAGGTCCACCATTATAAGTAAAGGTCAGAACCAAATCAGGATTAGCATTACTAATACTACCTGTTCCAGCTGCAGCCTGAATTGCAAATACTGATTCTTCATGGTTATCATTGGCTGGTCTGTGGATGTCAGAAAACTTAGGAACTAATCCATATTTTATACCATTTGTAGTTACTCCGTTAGCAATTACCTGATCAAATAATGGCTTGGCATCAGCATATTTTTGTTGGAATAGATAAACTTTTGCAAGATAAGCCATAGCTCCCCACTTATTAATTCTACCAGCCTCAGACTGAGTTTCAGGAAGATTATCAGCAGCAAATTTGATATCAGCTTCAATCAAAGGATATAAATCTTTATCATTTGGTACTTCTTCCTCACCATCCCAAGACTCATCTATATAAGGAGTATTATTATAAAGTTTTTTCAATTCAAAATAATAAAGCCCTCTTAAGAATTTAGTTTCTGCTTCAATTCTCAGTAAAGTAGCAGCAGAAATACCTTCTTCAGGAGTAGCCAAAAGTCCTAAAGTTGAATTAGCTCTGACTATACCTTCATATGTACGAGCATACTTATTCAACACCTCTCCATTTGTAGTCTGAGGATTAAAGGCTTGCACTTCATTCATAAAGGATTGATCACCTGCATCAGAACCTTTATTAGCATCTCCACCTCTTACACTACCCCAGAACCAGTTGTTAGTACTAGAATAAAATCCAGCACCATCTCTCCCTAAAAGCAAACTATAAACTCCAATAAGCGACCCCTCTAAACCAGGTTCAGAAGAAAGTTGAGCCTGAACCAAAGAGGCTGTTGGAGCCACTTCTAAAAAATCGTCTTTACAAGCTATAGTTGCCCACAATAGCAAGAAAAATGAAAGTAAAATTGATTTTGTTTTTTTCATAATATTATCTTTTAAAGTCTCTATTAAAAAACTTTTTATTTTAAATATTTTGTGGTTTATCCAATTTTAAAAACCTAGGTTTATTCCAAAAGTATAACTTCTAGTTATTGGATAGTTTCCTACATCAATACCAAACCTTGTATCAACATCCCCACCAACCCCTGGATCAAGACCTGTATAATTGGTAATTGTAAAGATGTTGTTTAAACCACCATATACTCTAAGTTTCTCTAATTTCAGTTTGCTCAACAGTACTTGGGGAAGGTTGTATGACAAAGTAATATTTTGCATACGGAAATATGAACCATCTTCCACATACCAAGAATTACCTTGAGTATTCGTACTAAAGTTAGAAACATTTTCAAAAATTGGATTGTTACCATTAGGATTTTCAAATGTCCAAGAACCCTTTACATTTTCACTAATTGATGCTCCAGCAAATGATGGGTAGAAATAGTTAAACCATCTTGATTGATTCCAAATCTTGTTGCCTGCAGACATAAAAGCATAGGTCTCTAAAGAAAAAGCCTTGTAATCTAATTTAATAGTTAAACCACCTGTGAATTTTGGCACAGGACTTCCTAAATAAGTTCTATCATCAGTAGTGATTTGTCCATCAGGAACACCATCAGGGCCGCTAATATCTCTAAATCTGAATCTTCCTGGAGCAGCTCCATCTTGAGTAGGTGAATTAGTAACCTCAGCAGCATCCTTAAATAAACCTACCACATCGTATCCATAAAAAGAAGATAAAGAATAACCTATTTGATTACGAATTGGATTAATTCCTCTATAATCTGGATTTATAGTCGTCAAATAATCAGGCCCTCCTGGTTCAAGAGCAACAATTTCGTTTTTCAACCAGCCACCATTTAGAGTAACTTCATATCCAAGTTCTCCGACATTGTCCCTGTATTTAATTTGAAGATCAATACCTTTATTTTCCATTTTACCTACGTTCTTGGAAGGAGCAGAAGCAAATTGTCCATTTTGCACAGAAATAGGAACCTGGAATAATAAATCTTCAGTATCTTTCTGCCATACATCAAGAATTACATCTAACTTATCATTAAAAAATCTACCATCAATACCAATATTTTTGGTAATAGCTTTTTCCCATTTAGCAGCAGGATTACCAATTCTCGATCTGTAGAAACCTTCAGCAGCAGTACTATTAGAACCTGAAATATCGTAAGAAGAAGCTCCAACACTTGTAGCATAAAGGCTAAATTGGTTATTAGGATCTACGTTATTTGAGTTACCCATTATACCATAACCACCTCTAATTTTTAAGTCACTGATAAAGCTGGCTCCATCCAAAAAAGCTTCGTCTGAAATCCTCCAAGCAACAGAAGCAGCAGGGAAAGTACCATATCTGTTTTCAGAACCAAATCTTGAGGATCCATCCCTTCTCACTACAAATGAAACTAAGTATTTGTCATCATAAGTATAATTTAATCTTCCAAAATAAGAAGAGAAATTCACCCCTTTATAATAACCACTATTCACTTGTCTAGTATCTGCTGGCAAAGTACTTAAGGTTATAAAATCTAAATCTTTAGAAAATGGATTTAAACCAGAAGCATTCATATTTCGACCAGTTCCTGTATTTAATGCTTCCTGACCTAAAAGAACATCAATGCCATGAACTCCAAATTTTTTCTTGTAATTTAAAGTATTGGTGAAAGTCCATCCAAAATTATAGCTTGCGCCTTCATTATATCCATAAGCTGAATTATTCTCTGAATTTTCATATTGTCTTCTGGTATAACCCCAGAAATAAACATTTTGAAAGTCACCACCAAAGCTCGTTCTGAAAACTAAATCATCAACTGGCTCAACTTCCAAATAAACATTACCAAATGCTTTAGCTGCAAATCCTCTGTCATTTTGGTTTCCTTCCAAGTTAGCAACTGGGTTTCTAGGGTTGTTAAATCCTGGAGCTCGAGTACCTGCATATCCACCAAAATCATCATAAATAGGAATAATAGAAGGCATTCTAATTGCTTGCAAAATATCATTTTCATCATCCGCAACACCAGCACCACCACCTCCTCCAAGTAGCTGTGTAGTTTGTCTGTAAGTAGCCTGAAAGTTTTGTCCAATTCTTACTTTGTCATTTAGAACTCCAAATTGGGAGTTTGCTCTCATGCTATACCTTCTGAATTTTTGATGTAGCATTATACCATCCTGCTCCTGGAGACCTAAACCAAGATAAAACCTACTATTCTCTCCTCCACCTGACATTCCTATAGAATGACGATGTATTGGAGCAGTGTTCGTGATAGCGTCATACCAATCAGTCCCACCTTTGTTTGCACTTACTACCTGATAAATATCACCTGCTTCAGGATCAATATTGTAATTAGCTCTTTCAGCATCTAAATCTAGAGGACCAAATACTCCACCAGCTCCGCCAACATTAATATAATCAGGAATTACCGGTGTGGTACCTGTTCCAAATTGAGGATGGATAAATTCTGGTGTAGTACCATTTTGAATGGCAGTGTTTCTAAATGCATTCCAGGTCCATTCTGCAAAATCAGTAGGATTCATTACTGCTGGAGATTTTCCAGGATCAGTAAAACCGAACATTCCATCATATGTAACACTTAGTTTTTTTGCCCCTTTAGTACCTTGTTTTGTAGTATAAATAATTACACCACTAGCAGCTCTTGCACCATATATAGAAGCTGCAGCCGCATCCTTAAGTACAGTTGTGCTAGCAATATCGTCAGGGTTTAGGAAGTCGGTAGTTCCAACTGGCACACCATCCACTACATATAATGGTTGGTTACCACCAAATGCCCCAAAACCTCTAACCCTTACTTGAGAAGTAGTACCAGGTTGTCCGTTTGTAATTACTGTTACACCAGCTACTCTACCTTGTAACTGTTGTTCAACGTTTCCTGAAGGAACAACCGTTAAATCTTTAGCCTCTACTGTCGAAACAGAACCAGTAGTTTCTCTCCTGGCATCAATTGAGTAACCAGTTACTACTACTTCAGATAGTGCCTGGGTATCAAATTCCAATGGAACATTAATAACACTCTGACTTCCTACAGTCACTTCAGTAGAAGTATAACCTACGAATGAAAAAAACAGAACTGAAGATTCTGATGGAACTGTTAAGGAGAAATTTCCATTAATGTCTGTGGTAGTACCACTTGTAGTACCCTTTACCAGAATACTTACACCAGGTAAAGGACTATTGTCCGAGCCGTCTGTAACCGTACCTGTAACAGTTGTTTGTGCATATGCACCAAAACTAAACAGGAACAAAAACGCAAGAAGAGGGATTTTCCTCCATGATAGGTAATTATTCACTTTCATAATTAGGAGTTTATTGTGAAAAAAATTAAAATATAAAACCTTTATATATTTTTCATTCTTCATCCCGCAAACGATTTAACTGGTAGTTAAATCGTTTGAAGAGTCCAGTTGAGACATAAATTAATTAATGAATTCAAAATTCACATTTAATTTATTCTAAGAATTTTATTGGAAAAATCAACAACTTATATGGGAGGATCTAAAAAGATATTAGACCGCAGATGGAGAGCTTTATTAAAATAGTTTAAGCCACTATTTTTTGTAGTAATTTTCACTTTCATATTAATCTCAGTTAGTAATAAATTTTGGTAGTGTAAATCAACACCTTTGATGAAACACAATATTTTTTACAAAAACTCAAATTGTAGTTCACACACAAGATGGAAAAAAAAGTTAATCATATCAAAGTTGTCTTTTTTTTATTTAGGATGCAAATTTTTTTGCATAAAAAAAACAATGTAACTTTCTGATAAACAGGGTTATGCAAAATACCATTTGCACTTTAAAAACAATCAATAATAAGCCAGAACACTCTGATAATGAGTAAGAAATAATTTTCTTAGAAGTATATCAATAAAAACTTTTTTTGCACTTAAATTAATGCCTATTATTTGATGAAATACTAAACTATAGAATTATTGATTAAGTCAGTTTACTTATTAAATTCAAATATCAGCACCTTTTTTTCAGTCAAAAAAATTCAGGTAAATTATTAATATTAAGTACCAGTACTATTTTATATTGAGTACTTTTA
>JAHQVQ010000458.1 GCA_019634305.1 Flammeovirgaceae bacterium
AATGGGCTGGGCAAATATTTATGCTGCTGTTTATAATGAAGAGTTCAGCAGCATATTTGATACCAGCCAAAAAAAACCATTGCCAAATAAATAAATACCGTAGGCCAATCAATTGTTTGTGATATTCTATTTTGGGATCGCATTGAATAAAGCTAAAAAATGGAAAAATACCAGAAAACTGCCCCTCAATCTGATATAATAAATCTACCCTAAATTAGAATTAAAAAATTAAGCAATACTAATTTACTATTCGGGGTAAAAAAGCAACGCCTGACTGGCAGGCGTAGTATTCTGAAAGTAAGAGCATATTCAATTTACCAAACTTTCACTTATAACTGTTCAAGTTTTATTCCAAAAAAATGTTTGTTGAATTCAATTTTCCAACAAGCTGATTTATGTTTTAGTTTTTAAGCAACTCCAGTAAAGTTGTAATTTTATTCTTTAATTCTACCCTACTCACTATAAAATCTAGAAAGCCATGTTCTAACAAAAATTCCGCACTTTGAAAACCTTTTGGTAAGTCCTTGCCTATTGTTTCCCTAATTACCCTGGGACCAGCAAAACCAATTAAAGCACCAGGTTCTGCAATATTAAAATCTCCCAGCATTGCATAAGAGGCCGTAACTCCACCAGTAGTTGGATCGGTCATTAATGAAATATAAGGCACTTTAGCTTCTGATAATAGCGCCAGTTTTGCCGAGGTTTTCGCCATTTGCATTAATGATATACCGGCTTCCATCATTCTTGCCCCACCCGATTTAGAGATCATTAGGAAAGGCGTTTTTGTTTTTAAGGCATAGTCTATTGCTCTAGCTACTTTTTCTCCAACCACAGACCCCATTGAGCCACCAATAAATGAAAAATCCATACAGCAAACTACCAATGGCATCCCACTTATATTTCCATGAGCTGTTCTGGCAGCATCCTTCAAACCAGTTTTTTTCTGGCTATCCTTCACTCTTTCAGGATAAGGTTTTGAATCTGTAAATGTTAAAGGATCATTAGAAGTTAGATTAGCATCCAATTCTGTAAATTCATTATTATCGAAAAGTATTTCAAAGTACTCAGTTGAGCCTATTCTTTTATGGTAGTTATCATCAGGATATACATAAGCATTTTCCCTCAATTGTTTTTTATGAATGATTTTGCCACTTGGCATTTTTTCCCATAATCCGTCAGGAGAATCCTTTTTTTCATTTGTTGGGGTAGTAATTCCTTTTTCCTTTCTTTTAAACCACGACATAATTTATAATTGATTATTCAGATTCACTATCAAAAAAATATGCAATTCATCTCCCAAAACATGTTGGAGAATAGAGGGCAAAGATATTTAATTATTTGAGAATTAGGTAGTTGAGAAAAGTTATATTTATAGCCATTTTTCACAACTATTTGATTCTGAGACAAAAAATATTTGAACAAAAAAAGCACAGCCGACTAAGCTGTGCTTTCTATATCAAATTCTATGTGTAAACTACCTGATTTCAAAATTCATTAGGCCAACTGCACGATCTCCATATTCAGGAATATTTCCAAAATATAAAGCCCCCTCTCCGGTTTCAGGGTTTTTCCCTTGAGCTAGCTGTCCTGCTGCATTTATGTGAACAATATTATTTGGATTATTTGCCTGAACCAATGGATTAAACTCTCCATCTCTTATAATCATCCAATCATATGAAACACTATCAGTGGCAGGGTCTATATCCTCATCTCCTATCAAAAGGAAATAAGAGGAATTATATAATAAAAAATCCCCTTGTATATCTAAAGTAAAGGGTTTCTGTGAAACATCTAAAGCAGGGTTGTCTACAGTAGATAACTCCTGTTCATTTGGCCCTGCCAGTAATAAAATAATATCTGGTTCACTTCCATCCTCATCCCACAAAGCAGTATATAAGGAATCATTATCATCTATTTTTGTAGTCGAATCAGTCCAATCTAATAGTTCAATACTTTTTAAATACCGTATTCCTATAAATATGTTTTGCTCAGTCATTTCAGTTGCTCCCATTTCAGTAGTTACTTTTAGAGTTACAAGATAATTTCCTGTATCGCTATAAAAGTGTGTTGGATTTTCCTTTGCACTTAAATCTCCATCTCCAAAATTCCACTCATATGTAGGAGTTCCACTTTCAACAGTGGTATTATTGGTAAAGGTTAAAAGTTCTCCAGGTTCAGCAACTTTGGAAGTAACATCAAATCCAACAATAGGAGGTGGTCCTAAATCTGGGTCATCTTCGCAAGAAAAGAAAAACGTAGAAAGACCCATTAATAATAAAGGTATTCTGAATAAATTCTTCATATGATTTAATTAAAAAAAGGTAAACGCTTATAAAATAATTACCCAACTCTGAGTAAAAAAATAAAAAAACGAAAAATCAGAATTAGGATCAGCGCATTTTAACAAACAGGCAGAAATGCTATCAAGTAGAAGGTTTCAGTTAATTCAATCAGCAATCAGGGAATAAATATATTATAATAATTTATATTTTTTTAACATCTCTCATTTATTTATTGAAAAATAAAGGCATTTTTTAACATTTAGTTTTTTTTCAAAAAAAAGGTAGGGTAAAAATTAATACATATGTATTAGTGAAAACGAGAAATCAGCATCAGGTCAGTTCGTTTAGATTTAACAGGCAGTATTACTGTCTTAATTATGAATGTTAACTAAATTTTTAATAAAATAAAATTCGGTTATTCTACCAAAGAATTGTATAAATCCACTCCTATTATTTTAGCAAAACATTATTTTATAAGCTAATTTGGAGTGAATTAATTAGCGGGCTGATTTCAAATTAGCGTTTAGTCTCTTTGCAACTTTTGGTAAGTATTTTAATTCATAAAAAAATAAAATTAAAACAAAACAAATTCAATTTTTGAACATTGTATTTAAAGATTTGTTTTTTTTTGAATTATTTTTTTAACTGATTTTTCATTTTTACTTCCTGGACTAATTATTCAGGAGCCAAACTTCAACCCAAACTCTAAGGTTGACTTTTTAAGTTGAGTCTTCATCAAAATTTACAGGGATTTGCTTTTTACATATTTTTTGTAAATCACATCCTCAAAAACTTTGGCTGTTATTATTTTTTAGTTACAATTTGGTTGATCCTTGTGGATATTGCCATATATAATCCAGCCTTTATTATTGAGGAATTTTCCCAAATATTTTTTGAATATTTCTCCTCCATAAAAAAGTTTCCCTTTCAATTCATCCTGTTTTGATTATCTAAAACTAGATGAAAAATTCCATCAATTTATTAAGATATAACACTAATATGTCTAAAAATTTATTTTCCAGAGTTCACTTCTTTTTAGGTCTGGCTTTAGCTTTAATTACATTTACTACTGCTTTTTCACAGGATGGTGCCACCATATCGGGGACAGTACTAGATGGGGACAAATTACCACTGCCAGGAGTTTCGGTAGTCGTTGAAGGAACCAATAAGGGAACTGTTACTAATTTAGATGGTCAATTTAAATTACAAGCTGAGGCTGGTACAACTTTAATTTTCAGCATGGTTGGTATGAAATCTATTACCAAACAAATTGGGAATGAGACCAACCTTTCCATCACCATGGCTGAGGAATCTGAAATTCTTGAAGAAGTAGTTGTAACTGGTTTCCAGGAGGTAAACAGAAAATTGTTTACAGGTTCTGCCGAAATGGTGAAGATGAAAGATATGCAAATGGCAGGATCAACTGATGTAGGAAAGATGCTTGAAGGACAAGTAGCAGGTGTTTCAGTAGAAAACCCTTCCGGTTCTTTTGGGTCTTCCCCAAAAATTAGAATTAGGGGAAATGCTTCTATTAATGGCAACAACCAACCACTTTTTGTAATTGACGGGGTAATTTTGGAAGACCTTGTTAATGTAAGTGCTGAAGATATTGTTTCGGGTAATTCCAATTCCCTCATCAGTTCTTCTACTGCCAATCTTAATCCCAGTGATATTGAATCTGTACAAGTTTTAAAGGATGCTTCAGCCACCGCACTATATGGAGCAAGAGCAGCTAATGGAGTAATAGTAATTAGTACTAAAAAAGGGAAAAGTGGTAAGCTAAGGGTTAATTATTCGGGAAATTTTTCAGTAAAGTTAAGACCAACCTACAATCAATTCAACTTTCTGAACTCTGGAGAAGAGATGTCTGTATATAGAGAATTAGTTGATAAAGGGCATATTGATATTGGAACATCAGTGAGAGCTCAGAACTATGGTGCTATTGGTAAAATGTTTTCTAAAATTGCCACTCACGAAATCCCATGGGGAGCCTATGGCGAACTCAATGAAGAATTTTTAAATCAATATGAAAATGCCAATACTGATTGGTTTGATGAATTATTCAGAGATTTTGGATTACAACAACAACATTCCCTAAGCTTCTCGTCTGGTTCCGACAAAGTAAACAACTATTATTCAATAAGTTACCTAACTGACCAAGGTCAGACAATTGCAGACGATGTAAAAAGAATTACTGGGACTGCAAAAAACACATATTTTATCTCTGATGCCTTCACATTTGGATTAAAACTTTCTGGAAGTTACCGTGATCAAAAAGCTCCAGGTACTCGGAATAGAGAGCTTGATCCACTTTCTGGCAGATATGTTAGAGGTTTTGACATCAATCCCTTCAGCTTTGCTTTAAACACAAGTAGGTCAATAAGACCAAAAGATGAGAATGGAGATTTAGAATATTTCAGGAGAAATTATGCTCCATTTAACATTCTTGAGGAACTTCAATATAACTATATGAAAATTAATGTAGCTGATATTTCTGCTCAAGCCGATTTTGAAGTCAGACCTGTGAAGAATGTTTCTATAAAAAGTGTAATTCAGGGAAGATACGCAAATACTACGAGGGAACATATAGTTCATGAAAGATCCAATCAGGCTGAAGCTTATAGAGCTGATGGCACCCAGTTCATTCAGGAAAGCAACCAATTACTTTATAGAGATCCAGATAATCCCGGTCTAAACCCTGTAGTTGTTTTACCTCAGGGTGGTTTTAATTACAGAGATCAAAATGACCTGCTTAATATGTACGGTAGAATAAGTGCCGACTGGAATAAAAAAATAGGAGATACACACGAATTTAATGCGTTGGGAGGAGCTGAACTTAGATACACAGATCGAAATTCCTCAAGTGTAACAGGTATTGGAGTATTATATGATAATGGAGGAATAGTAATTACCGATCCAAATATAATTGAGTTCTTTAATGCTCAAAATATTGATTATTATTCTTTAAATGAGGAAAGAGACAGATTCTTTGGAGCATTTTTAAATGGTGGTTATGCTTATAAATCAAGATACATAGCCAATTTCACAGTGAGGTATGATGGTTCTAACCAGTTAGGAAATAGCCAACAAGCCAGGTATTTACCAACATGGAATGTAAGTGGTGCATGGAATGCTCACAATGAAAGTTTTATGTCAGACTTTGAATTTATTAGTAATTTGAAACTTAGGGCAACTTATGGACTATCAGGCAACCTTCCTCCTGGAACAAGTGCCTTACTTAATTTACGATCCGATGTTACAGTTCGTCCTACAGATATAGAACCGTATTTATACATTGCCAGCCTTACCAATAGCGACCTCACCTGGGAAAAACTTAAAGAATTTAATGTTGGGTTAGATATTGGTCTTTTTGATGACAGAATTTATACCACCTTAAACTATTACCAAAGACTTGGATTTGACCTTGTTGGGGTAGTACAAACTAGTGGTATTGGTGGAGAAGGTTTTAAATTTGGAAACTTTGCAGATTTGGAAGCTGAAGGATATGAAATCTCCATCTCCACTACAAATATTCGCAAAAAAGATTTTACCTGGACAACTAACTTTAACTTAGGGTATACTCGTGACGAGGTAACCAGGTTAGACTTTGGACCAAGACTAGTCGATGCCATGGTTCAATCTGGTGCAGCTGTTTTGGGAAGTACTAAATCCAGTTTGTACTCCGCTAAATTTGCCGGGTTAGATACAAGAGGTATTCCTCAATTTTTTAATGCAGATGGGGAAAAAGTCTATAATATTGATTTACAACAAAGAAATAACCTAACTGATATCCTTCAATATGAAGGCCCTGCCGAACCAAGAGGTGCCGGAGGGTTTACGAATACATTCAATTACAAAGGGTTATCTCTCAATGTATTAATTACTTACAAATACGACTATAAAATCAGGCTTAATGATGCCTTTTTCCCATCATATACTGATTTTGATGCACTTCCAAGAGAGCTTATCAACCGTTGGTCCGTGCCAGGTGATGAGAATATTACTGATGTTCCGGCAATTGTTAATCAGGATTTACTGGCTTTTAATGGTGAATTTAGCAATGCCTATGATTTGTATAATAAAAGTAATGTAAGAATTGTAGATGGAGACCATGTAAGGCTTAAACTTGTACGCTTATCATATTCCTTCCCTTCTAAAATTATTGATGCACTAAAATTAGGAAGCTTAGGACTGTCTGTTGAAGGCCAAAACTTAGCACTTTTATATTCCGATCCAGGTCTAAATGGGCAGGACCCAGAGTTTATCGCCTCAGGTGGAGTGGCCTTACCAACACCCAGATTAGTGACCTTTTCTTTAAATATTGGGCTTTAATTTATATTTCGATAAAGAATGAAAAAATTTGATTATTCTCCAATGAAATTATATAGCAATAAATATATAAGTCATTTTACTTTATTAATAATTCTTCTTACGAGTGTATCATGTGATGATTATCTGGATGAAATCCCTGATAACCGAGTAGCCCTTGATAATCTTGATAAGGCTTCTCAACTTCTAACAAATGCTTATCCGGTAGCCAGCTATGCATTTACCGACTGGATGACGGATGATGTTAATTTTACCAGAGGGACCAGTTTAAGAACTGAATATGAACAAATTTATTCGTGGGAAGAAGTAACAGTAGACCCTAACAATCAGGATACACCTGTATTTTATTGGTATAATGCTTATGAATCTGTAGCACATGCGAATGAAGTTCTAGTGGCTTTGGAAACACTACCTGCCAAAACAGAAGATGAATTGGCTAGAAAAAGTGCCGTAGAATCTGAAGCTTTATTAACTAGAGCCTATGCTCATTTTATGTTAGTGAATTTATTCGCAAAGCATTATGATGCTGAATCTGCAAAAAGTGATATGGGAATTCCCTATGTAGAAGAGCCTGAAACTGTTTTTCTAAAAACCTATACAAGGAACAGCGTGGAAGAGGTTTATGATAAAATAGAGCGGGATATGCTAAAAGGAATAGAGCAGGTAAATGAAAGCTTATTTGAAAATTCCGGAAAATATCATTTTAATAGAAATGCGGCTTTAGCTTTTGCCTCAAGGTTTTATTTATTTAAAGGAGACTACGTAAAATGTGAAGAATATAGCAACAAATTATTAGGAAGTAGTGCCACATCATTTGTTAGGGATTTTAACTCAGAGGAATACAGAAATGCCAGTTCTTCCATTGATGATTATCCAAGATTGTATTCTTCTCCTGATGAAAAAGCCAATCTACTTTTAATAAGAAAGATCTCTAATTTCCATAGAACTTTTGAATCTTACGGTCCTACGGAGGAATTGTATGGAGACTTGTTTAATAACAGGCCTTTTACAAATACTGACCAAAGGGAAAATCCTGCATTTGTAAAAGGAGATAATGCCCTTTTCCCTGTAAGATATGAAAGCCTTTTTGAAAGAAGCAGTATTAACTCAAGTTTCGGTTTGCCTTACCACATTGCCATTGGTTTTCGAGGAGAAGAGGTATTATTGAATAGGGCAGAGTCTTATGTACTTCAGGGGAAATTTAGTCTGGCTCTCGCAGATCTTCAAACATTAGTAAAAAAGAGGTATTTAGGTCGGCCAGATTTGGATATGGAAACCTTAAGATCATTTTATGGTGTTCCCACATCCGATTCTTCTCTTGACAGAATTCTATTATTTCTTTATGTACAATTAGAAAGAAGGAAAGAATTTATTATGCAGGGAATAAGATGGTTTGAATTGAAAAGACTTACCAAAGTCAGGGATTTAATAGGAATTAATCCACAATTTTTTTCCACAACCGTTACTCATGATTTAAATATCGATGGTTCTGCTACCATTACACTTGAAGAAGATGACCTTAGAAAAGTAATACTTCTTCCTGCGTCAGCAGTTGATGTTGGAGGCTTGAAGCAAAATGAGAGATAATTAATACAAAAAACTTTGAATTCGCTTTAGTTCAAATAAGAAGATATGAAAAAATCAAATATTATAATTATAGCAACTTCCTTCCTGTTGATATTTATTTCTGGATGCTATCCTGACGAGCAAATAAATGTCCCAAAAACCGATGTAGAAGATAATTTAAACCCTACAGAAATTGATAATTACATAGAAGACAATTTCACTAAAGAATTTGGTGTTGCCATCAGATATAAGTTTGTAGACAGGTATGTAAGCCCAGGGCAAAGAGTTACTCCCCCCAGGTTGGAAAATGTAAAACCAATGCTTGATTTTATTGAAAAATATTGGATTGGACCATATCTGGCAGTACAAAATGGAGATAAATTCTTCAGAGATCATGTTCCTGCAGAATTTATTCTTTTAGGTGGTGTAATTTATACCTCAAGAGGAATTTTACTTGGAACAGCTGATGCCGGAGCAAGAATAACCTTATTGGATGTAAACGCCATTGATCCTGAAAATAAAGATTGGTTGGATCAGCAATTAGGGACAATTTACCACGAATTTGCCCACATTGTTCACCAGTTGTACAAGCTGCCAACAGATTACGAAAAAATATCACCTCAAGGATATACTAGTTCAGGGTCATGGTTCAATGTTTCTGAAAATGAAGCAATTGCCAGGGGTTTTGTTTCTCCGTATGCCACTAGTAGCCCAAATGAGGACTTTGCTGAGTTGGTAGCATTTTACGTTTACTTCACAGATTTTGAAGCCAAATATTTAACTCCTGAAGAAAATTGCACTACAGCAGAATGTGAAAGAACGAATGAAGGGAAGGAAAAAATCAGACAAAAACTTGTAGCAATCAAGGAGCATTATCTAAATGTCACCGGATTAGATTTGGATGAGCTTAGAGAGGAATTACAAAAGTTGTTATAATTATTCAAAAAAGCCAAAACTCCAATACTTATAATAAGTAGATTTTTTCTGAATCTTATTTATTCATTTGGAGCAAAATTTATCTGATAACTTCTTATCATCTTTTTAAATAAGAATTATGATCATCAAAAGAATCTTTATTTTTTTAGTTATCTCCTCTGTTATCGCATTGAGTGCTTGTGAAGAGGATAAAAAGGCTGACGATATTGAGTCAGTAGAAAATCGCCAAAAGGCAGCAAAAAGTGAATTAATTAATGAATTGATTGCCCCAGCTGATGGTTGGAGAATCTCCTATGTACCAGCTGATTTAACTGGTGTTTATACTGTTTTATTAAAATTCGATGCCAACGGTCAGGTTACAGTACAATCAGATGTTGCTAGTGATGATGAGGACTTCTTTAATCAGACCATTCCCTATAGAATTGATATACTCAATGAAACAAAGTTAGTTTTTGAAACTTATGCCGTTTTCCATTATTTATTTGAACTGGACCAGGCCACTTTCGGAGGAGAATTTCAATTTATTTTCAAATTAAAAGATACCACCAATAATACCTTGGTGTTCGAAAGTGCCTCTGACACGGGCGTGCCTTCAGTTATTACATTTGAAAGAGCTAATGCTGAAGATGATCAACTTTTAGCCAAAGAAGTATCAACGATGCTAAATAAAATGACAGGGCCTACTCCATTTGGAATTTTTGATCCAAGTTCTGGTCAAAGAATTTTGGGTGGAGAACCTATCGTTCAACATATATTGGCTCCAGGAGCAGTAAATGGAAATGACCTTTCTGTTTTCTTTGGATTGTATACCGGAAGCAGAATTGTTGAAGCCAGATTTGCCGGAGTTGGCACAACAGCAGAAGATGTACTGGCAGGACAAACTGTTAATCTTGATAGAGAATTTCACACTTATTCCCTTCAAAATAATTCAATGATTTTTGAAACCCCTATTTCTTTTAGACTAGGGGGAAAGGCATTTGAAATTAAATCCATTGCACTTACAGGATCTACTGAAGCAACAATAGATTTTTGCAAGGCTGAGCCTGAAGAGGGTGTAAAATACACAGGATCAATTCCCGGAATTGGTAGTATCACCATGGAAACCAGCTTAGCCGATGACAAAGGAGCCACATTTGTTCCCTTATCTGATGATTTTTATTCTGTAAATCCACTGTTTATTTCTACAGGAGGAAATGGAGCATCTGGCGAATCATCATTTGAGGAAAAATTTAATGATTTAGGAGGATTTATTTTCTATTACGGCTTTGTAGCTGAGGGAGAAACCGATCCACTTTATGCCATGGGGTTTTCACTAATCGATAGTGAAGGAAATTCAAGGTTGGTAATGAGGAAATTTGAACCAACAACTACTGTTGGAAATAAAATCACCATTAATTTATTGGATGAATATTATTTCGATAAAACCCCCAATGATGGTGATGACCAGAAAATTAAGGAAATTACCGATGAACTTTTTGATGGAGGAAACGATCTTTATGTGT
>JAHQVQ010000459.1 GCA_019634305.1 Flammeovirgaceae bacterium
CCTTATTGGCGATCAGAGATAATAAACGATTGGAAGGTTTCATGAAGTTGGAAACTACTAAAAATCGCCTGAAGGATCATATATTGGAAATGGGAGGGAAGGATAATGATTTCATTGAGATAGATTATGAAGGCAGAAAAATTTTCTTTAATGGAGAACCCATGCCTGACAATGAATTACCGCTTGTATTGATAAAGGGAAGGGATTTCGCCACGGAAATGACCAATGAAGGTTTAAAATCTGCTGGAATAGCCGATCTGGAAACAGCAAAAGAACTGAATAAAATTAACCACAGGGATGTTCGGGAAATTCTGAAAGCAAATACTGGAAAATTACCTGAAAAACTGAAACTGGAAAAACCCATCCATCCAAATAAAAATTTACCAACGGATTAGAATGGATTTCTAATGATACTAAAACAATTCCCAAATATTAAGTGGCTCAAAAAACAGATTAGTGAAAACTTTAATGATCAACAGGCATCGAATGGGAGAGAACTTTCCCAAAAGGGCTGGCCTACAGTTTTGCTTAATGTTAAAACTGGGGAGGCTGAAAGAAATAATGTAAAAGGGCCACTTTCTCTATTTTTAAATGTGAGAGGAAAAAGTGTAGTCCAGGTGGATAACCAAAGTGTGCAAATTCCAGAAAATTGCTTTTTTGTATCTAATAACCAGCAACATTATTCCCTGGAAATAGACGAAGAAGTAGAAACTTATAACATTCATTTTGGGGATCACTTTGTTGAAAAAGTGACTTCAGGTTTTATCAATTCTCCAGAAAAATTGCTGGATAGTGAATTCAATAATCAAATTCCCAATCTTAGTTTCCACAACAAATTGTATTTAAAGGATAAGCGATTTCAGGAAATAATACAGAAAATCTATAGGTTAGAAAAAGAAGGATTGCTTTCGGGAATGCAGGAGGAAGAATTGTTAGTAGATTTAATAGTTCATTTACAAATACAGGAAAATTATCTAAAGGAAAATATTCAGAATATTCCCTCAATCAAAAATGCCACTCGTCTGGAATTAAAGAAAAGACTTTTTTGGGCAACCGACTATCTTTATAGTTTTTATAATTCCAATATCTCGCTGGAAGAATTAGCAAAAGTGGCAGGCATTTCAAAGTTTCATTTTTTACGACTTTTCAAAATAGCTTTTAGAAAATCTCCCCATCAGTTGCTTACTGAAATTCGATTGAAAAAAGCAGAAGAAAAGTTAATTCAATCCAGCCTTTCTATAAATGAAATTGCCTGGCTAATAGGCATGGAAAATTCTAGTTCATTTTCCAGGTTATTTTACAAATCCTATAAAATATATCCATCAAAGTTTAGAGAAAAATATGGTCTTTCAGAATAGGGTTTCCGCACCAAATTCTCTGACCCTCTACTAGAAGGAATTAAAGCCATTTTTAGAAAATTATCTTTGAACCTATAAAATAGAAATAGGTTCTAGCAATCTCAAAAATGAGTTTTAATATTTTGGTGCGGAAACCCTACTTTCAGAAGGCACCAAGAGATTTTTTTGTCTCAAAAGAGCATGTCAATAAGTTATTTTTCACTTTGTAAGAAAAATGCAAGTTGAAACGGAAACAAAGATAATTTTAGGAAAGGAAAAAGCTTTTCAGAAATATGTACCATTTTGTTCTTCCAAAGATAGAAGCAAAATGTACAATTTTCGGATGTGGTTTTCTATTTTTGTTTCACTTTGATAAATTTTGATATTTTCAACTTATAGTAAATAAATGCAATTAACTAAAGCACTTCAAATTCTTTCATTGGGCTCCCTATTGGTATTTTTTGGATGTGAAAACAGAAATTTGTCTGAAAAAGGAAATGTATTGGATATTACCATCAATTCAGGAAGAAATAAAAAATTATACCTCTATAGTTATTATGGAGAAAAAGTAAATTTAGTTGATTCTGTAGTCACCGATGCTAAAGGGCATGGTCAAAAAAGATTACCTGATAATTTAAAACCAGGGATCTACCAACTCAGATTTCCCAATGGTAAATTCATAAAGTTTATTCTCAATAATGAAAAGGTAGCTTTAAAAACAGAAATGGTTAATCCGGGTGGAGCACTCGTTTTTACTAAATCGATAGAAAACCAAAAACTCCGAAAATATTTCACTGAATTAGGTACCACCAGAGCTCAGATGGTTTCTCTGTCTACTTACCTTTTAGGAAATGATCCTTCGGATAAAAGTTATTCAACTTCATTAGCCAAATTTCAGGAACTCAAACAAAAAGAAAATCTGGCTTATGATAATTTATTTAAAGGAAGTGAACATTTGTTAGCAGCCAGATATACCGATTTTGCCAATCGACCAGTTTATGATCCCGGGAGAAATGGCAAATTGGATTTTGAGAAATTTTTGGAAGTAGATTACTGGAAAGGGAAAGACTTTTCGGATTCTACTTTACTGAATACAGATGCTTTTTCTACCTTATATCTCAATTTTCTTGGGAACTTCCAAAATCGATCTCTAAGTAAAGAAGAGCAGGATGAAAATTTTAAAAAAGGTGTTGATATTATTCTCAAAAAGGCAGGCGTGAATAACGAAGTTTTTGCTTATTCAGTCAGTTTTTTGGTGGACTGTTTTGAAAAGCTGAAATCGAAAGAAGTATTAGCACATATAGGGAAAAATTATTTACCATTTGTTTCCTGCACAGATGAAACTTTGATTTCTAATCTTACTGAGAGAATTGGGAAGTTTGAAAAAGCCAATGTAGGGAAAACCGCAGCTGATTTTAAATTACCGGATATATCAGGTAAAATGGTTGGTTTAAACGACCTGAAAAAAGACCAGAAATTAATTTTCTTCTGGAAAAGTTCTTGTTCGCATTGTAAGGCATTTATTTTAAAACTCAATGAATTTGGAAAACAGAACGCACAAAAACTTTCCGAAATTGATATTGTAAGTATTTCCCTGGACGAGGAGAAAAGTGAATGGGAAAATTTCATCAATAAAAACCCAAATCCATGGACAAATTGCATGGCTGAAGGAAGCTGGAATAGTGAAGTAGCTCAAAATTATAATGTATTCAATACCCCAACAATTTTGCTATTGGATAAGGAAAATACTATAATCGGAAAACCAAAGGATTTTGTGGAATTGGCGATGTTGTTGAAATAGATTTTAGGGATTGTGGGGGTTGGTGATTAGTGGTTAGTATGCTGGTTCGCAATTATATTGCGAACCTCACAAATTCGACATTTGTAATGCCATAATATTTGAGTAAATTTTCAAAGCATGCATTACAAATACTGTTCTCAAAACAATAGTAATACAATTGCTGCAGAATGAGTAAATGGTAAATCACATAACCTCTCCTGTATCCTCGAAGTGTCGAACCACTCCAGAGGGGAAAATAGTTTTTCCCCCTCAATTGAAAGGTTTTGGGGAAGGTTGGAAAGATGTGACTGTTTTAGTACTAAGAACTCAATTCCCAAAAATATTCAGGATTAGGATTTTTAATTTTTAAATTGATTTAATTTATAGCTAAATTTTTAAGATTTATAATATAAATGCTAAGTAAAATACCATTATACAAAATTCACGGGGAAGATGGTCTGGATGGTATTTTCAGACTTTTTCAATTAAAAGGGGAAAGAATGACAAATGATAATCTTCCCTCTGCATCCTTTCCTACCAATAGTCCTCACAAACATAATTTTTTCGAAATCTGTATTTTCACGGAAGGTTCTGGAAACCATATTCTGGATTTCGTTCAATATAATATTCTTCCCAAAAGTATTCATGTAGTTTCACCCGGGCAGACTCACTTAATCACTGGTGGAAAAGATTGCAATGGTTATATTCTGGCTTTTAATCGGGAATTCCACGCTTTTTATTTCAGACAATTACCGGAATTACTCAATATTTCCTTTTTTCATCAATATGATATTCCCCCAATCTTAAATCTGGAAACGGAGATTTTTGAGGAGTTGATTGCAGTAATCAGTAAGATGAAAACCGAAAGGCAGAAAAGTAGTGCATCCACCAGAAATTTAATAAGGTCCTACCTGAATATTTTCTTGTTAAAAATTAATGAATTGTTTCAGGAAAAGCTTTCAGGGAAAAAGGTAAATGCAGCCGATGAGCTGGTGATCAGTTTTAGAAACCTGGTAGAAAAACAATACGATACTTATCATCAGGTGAAGGATTATGCTGATTTATTAAATGTTACTCCAGTAAAACTGAATAAGGATTGCACAAGAATTACCGGTAGGAATGCCAGTGATTTTATTCTTGATAGGATCATTCTGGAAGCCAAACGACATCTGATTTTTTCAGGATTATCTAATAAAGAAATTGCCCACGAACTAAGCTATGATGATCCTTCATATTTCAGCCGGATCTTTAGAAAAAAAACTGGATTTTCCCCCTCAGACTTCAGAATTGAAATGTTGAAAAAGTACCAGCAATTGAAATAATTGTGTCTTTTTGTGCCTCCTTATTAAGCCTACATTTGTGAAATGTACTAGGTTACATTCAATAATAATTGATTTGGGAATAAATAAAATATTTGTCACAAAATAATGAGGTTCTCACATTTATTTTCTCCTTAAAAACCAATAGTGGTTCGCTATAAAGAAATATGTCAATGAAGTTAGAAAGTACAAGAAACGTAGAAGATTTAAGAGGAAAGTTAGCACATTTCTGGGAAGTTTCCGGACAAAAAATCCTATCCATCACGCAGGAATATGATGCATCCAAAGGCTCACCTGTATTTACCGAAAAAGGAAAATATACCACTAGAGGATGGACCGAATGGACTCAGGGTTTTGAGTATGGCTCAGCAGCATTACAATTTGATGCTACTGGAGATGAGCAGTTTTTAGAAATTGCCAGAAAAAATACTGTAGACAATATGGCTTCTCATGTGAGTCATTTTGGTGTTCACGATCATGGCTTTAATAATATAAGTACTTATGGCAATTTGCTAAGGTTGATGGTAGAAGGAAAAATCCCATCAAACGAATGGGAGAAAAACTTCTATGAATTAGCTATAAAAGTTTCGGGTGCAGTGCAGGCGAAAAGATGGACAAATATTAAAGATGGTGGTTACATGTATTCATTTAATGGTCCACACTCCCTATTTGTAGATACCATCAGAACGGTGAGGGTATTAATGGCTGCGCACCAATTGGGGCATAGCATTATGGATGAAAATGACCGTGACATCAGTTTATTGGGAAGAGGAATTGAGCATGCAAAAGCTACAGCCAAATATGTGATTTTTTATGGAGAAGGACGAGATGTTTACGATATCTGGGGAAGAGCTGCCCACGAAGGTGTATTCAATATTAATGATGGAAATTTCCGATGCCCGAATTCACAACAAGGATATACAGGTTTCACTACATGGACCAGAGGGTTGAGTTGGGCTATGGCAGGTTTTCCTGAAGAGCTTGAATTTTTGAAAACAGTTTCTGATGAAGAATTAGAAGAATTTGGTGGAAGGGAAGAAATTGAGGAGATTTTCCTAAAAGCAGCTAAAGCCACTTGTGATTTCTTTATTGAAAATACTGCTTCAGATGGAATTCCTTACTGGGATACGGGAGCACCATTATTACATAAATTAGGAGAGGATTATTTATCAAAACCTGCCGATCCTTATAATGATTTTGAACCGGTAGATAGTTCGGCTTCTGCCATTGGGGCTCAGGGATTGTTGAGATTGGGTAAATATCTTTTAGATAATGGAGATGATGCAGGTAAAAAATATATTCAGGCTGGGTTATTAACTACTGAAACTTTATTAGGAGCTCCTTACCTAAGTGAAGATACTAATCATCAGGGATTGATTTTACATTCTATTTACCATAGACCAAACGGTTGGGATTATACCCCTGAAGGCAGTAAAATACCAAATGGGGAATCGAGTATGTGGGGGGATTACCACGTACGGGAGCTGGCCTTATACCTTCAGCGATTAATGGATAATGAAAAGTACTATACTTTTTTTGGTTGTATTGAAGGATAATTAGAAGCATAATATTAGAGATGGCAGATTTATCAAAATTGTGTATTCATACGATTACCACTAAACCTTGGAAATTAGCAGAGTCGGTAGAGCAATATGCCAAAGTTGGCGTGAAGGGAATTTCAGTGTGGCAGGATAGTGCTGCTGAACTTGGAGCGAAAAAGAGTAGAGAGGTTATCAGTGCCAATGGTTTGGAAGTAGTTTCTTACGTTAGAGGTGGTTTTTTTCCAAATACCAAATCGGTAGAGCGGGAAAAGGCGATTGATCACAATAAGAAAATGATAGAAGAGGCCGCTGAATTGGGTGCACCAATGTTGGTATTGGTTTGCGGAGCGGAGCCTGCACAGACTTTGGAA
>JAHQVQ010000043.1 GCA_019634305.1 Flammeovirgaceae bacterium
TTCATCTTAGTAGGATCACCTATTAATAATTCAACTTCTGTTGGTCGGAAATACCTAGGGTCAATGGCAATTAATTCTTTACCAATTTCCACTTTATAATCTGGGTTGGTGCACTTTACTACTTTTGCTACCTCATCTACACCTTCACCTGAAAATTCCAATTCGATTCCCACTTCTAAAAAGGCCATTCTTACGAAATCTCTAATTGAAGTAGTTGTACCTGTGGCAATTACAAAATCTTCTGGTTCATCTTGTTGAAGAATTCTCCACATTGCTTCTACATAATCTTTGGCATGTCCCCAATCTCTTCTGGCATCAAGGTTACCTAAAAATATTTTGTCTTGTAGTCCCAGTGCAATTCTAGCAACACCTCTTGTGATTTTTCTAGTTACAAAAGTTTCACCTCTTAATGGTGATTCGTGATTGAACAAAATTCCATTTACTGCAAACATATTATAAGCTTCCCTGTAATTTACAGTAATCCAATAGCCATACATTTTAGCAACAGCATATGGAGATCTTGGATAAAATGGAGTATTCTCCGATTGAGGTACTTCCTGAACTAAACCATATAATTCTGAGGTAGACGCCTGATAAATTTTAGTCTTTTCTGAAAGACCTAAGATTCTTACCGCTTCAAGAACTCTCAATGTTCCAAGTCCATCAACATTAGCAGTATATTCAGGGCTATCAAAACTTACTCTTACATGGGACATTGCACCAAGGTTGTAAATTTCATCTGGTTGCACTTCCTGTACGATTTTAATGATATTGGCAGAATCTGACAAATCTCCATAGTGCAAATGAACCCTTACACCTGTTTCATGTGGATCTTGATACAGGTGGTCAATTCTTTCGGTATTAAACAAAGAACTTCTTCTTTTGATACCATGTACTTCATAACCTTTGTTCAATAGAAATTCGGTTAAGTATGCTCCGTCTTGGCCAGTTATCCCTGTAATAAGTGCTTTTTTCTTCATCAAATTGGATATTAAGTGTTATGTTATATTTCTACAAATATTTAATAAAAACCGTACATAAATGCAGGTCATTAACATTCAAAAACAATGTTTGCTTAAATTAAGGTAAGGATTAACCATGTAATGTTCTTATAAAGAATTAATACCATCTAGCAATTTAAGCTGATTAAGCCTAAAAAATACCTATTTAAATTTACGAATCAATTTTGGAATAAAATAAAAAATAGTCTCAAACTGGGAAGTATTAATAGGCGTTTTCTTCCCCTTTTACAATATTAAATACAGTAAGAAAAATGATTTTTATATCAAGGAAAAGACTCCAGTTCTCAATATATTTCACATCATATTCAACTCTTTTTTCCATTGCTTCAATTTCCTTAGTTTCTCCTCTATAGCCATTTACCTGAGCATATCCGGTAATGCCAGGAGTAACAAAATGTCTTACAGTATATTTATCAATTAATTTTGAATACGTTTTTAATTGATTTACCATGTTAGGTCTTGGACCTACTACAGACATATCTCCAAGCAATACATTAAAAAACTGTGGGAGTTCATCCAAACTCGTTTTCCTTAGGAAAGCTCCAGATTTTGTAATTCTAGCATCGTTTTTTGTTGCCTGAACATGATCAGATTTGTTGACTTTCATGGTTCGGAATTTATAGCAAACAAAAAGTCTATTTTTCTTCCCTGGCCTTAGCTGCTTAAAAAATATTGGCCCTTTTGATTCCAGTTTAATGGCAATAGCAATAATTGGAAGGATAAAAGGGAAAATACAACTGATGACAAAAAATGAAAAGGCAATATCAAAAGCTCTTTTTACAATTTTATTAAATGTATAACCTAAAGGATCTTTTCTCAGGGTCATCACAGGAATATTCCCATAGAATTTAAAATTTAGTTCTTTGTGTCCCATTAGACTCATCTCAGGAGCCATCTTGAAATAGATACATTGCTCATCAGCAAATTTTAACAAATCATTAATTAATATTTTATCTGTAAGTGGAAGGGTAAAATATATTTCATCAATTTGTTCTTCAATACAATAGTCCTTTAGTTTATTTAAATCACCCTTTATAAGAGATTTGTCCAGCCCTTCAGTATTGGGATTATTATCAAAAAATCCCATGAATTTATAACCGAAATATTTATATGTATTGAAGTAGTTTAATAAGGCTTTGCCTGATTCTTCAGCTCCAACAATAACTACTTTGTTTGATTTTAATCCCAGATTTCCATATTTTTTAATAATGTAGGTAAAAAAAAATCTAAAAGACAGGGTTAAAATTGTGACGAATAAGTAGGTGAAAATTAAAAATAATCTGGAATAGTCCCAGACCTGAAAGCTAACTATGTAGGCAAGGATTAAAAATGCATGAACAAATAAAGTTTTCACAAGACTGAAAACTACATGTTTTGGATCTGCAAATTTTTCTATTGTATCCACCTTATTTAATAGAGCAGAAACTAACCAGGAAAGATTAAAAACTACAAGTAAAGTGAAATAATAGTCACTAATTACAAAATAATGACTGATTTGCTTAAAATAAGCTAACCTGAAAGAGAAGTTCAGTAGCACTAAATCGACTATTCCTAAAATGAAAAAAGGAAGATTTACTGATTGGAATTTTCTTTCCATAGTCAATAATTTAGAAATTTTTTTAATTAAAATACTTTAAAATATAAATCTCTTATTGAAGATTTAACTTTTGCCGCTTGAATGCAAATTGTATTGCTATATGTAAGATTAGATCGTAAAATTAGATACAATTATGGTCAAATTCAATTTTTTAAAATCAATATAGGTTAATATAAGCTTAACAAAAGTTAATATCAGTGAATATCGGATATTATTAAAAAATGAATATTTCCTTACTGATGATGAGTTTCAAATCTTAAAAATAGTAATTGAAATTGGTATCTATAAAATTTCATGATAGTTATATAATTATGGGAATAATTAGTATTTAATTTTGCAAGTAATAATGAAAACCTATGTAAAAAGTTGAAAAATGTTCCAGCTGGGTTGGAGATGATGGTTTAATAGTTGTTTTGTATTACTTGAAAAAGTGCAAAGTGAATTTTCTTTCAAATTGCACAAAGTTCTTATTAAAAGTAATAATTCGAGCTAGGAATTGTTTTTTTTGATTAACACTTATGAAGTAAATAAACAGGTAATATTTTATCTAGTTAAGTTACTTAATTTTTTAAAAATTTAAAAATCAATTTTTTATTTTCAACTTTGTGGTTTGTAGCAGAAAACAATTAAGATGCGATATTATAGTACAAATTTAAAATCTCCAGAAGTTAGTTTAAAGGAAGCAGTGCTTAGAGGCTTAGCTCCAGATAATGGTTTATATATGCCTAAGTATATTTCCCAACTTCCTGTCGAATTTTTTAAAAAGTTACCTGATTTATCACTCCCGGAAATAGGTCTTGAAGTAACAAAGTTATTATTCGAAGATGAAATCGATGATAATACTTTAAGGGAAATAAATCAGGATGCTCTAAATATTGAGATCCCACTAATTTCTTTGAATGACAGACTAAAAGTATTAGAGCTTTTTCATGGACCTACTTGTGCTTTTAAAGATGTAGGTGGTCGTTTTATTGCCCGTTTGATGGCGCATTTAACAAGAGGGGAAAATAAAGAGATTAATGTTTTGACTGCCACTTCAGGAGATACAGGAAGTGCTGTGGCAAGTGGTTTTTATAATGTGGAAGGAATAAATGTTTTTATTTTATATCCAAAAGGGAAGGTAAGCCATATTCAGGAACAACAGTTGACCACTTATGGTGGAAATATCACAGCAATTGAAATAGATGGAACTTTTGACGATTGCCAAAAAATTGTTAAAACTGCCTTTCTGGATAAAGAGCTAAATGAAAAGCTTACGCTAACATCAGCTAATTCTATAAACCTTGCCCGGTTTTTACCCCAATCTTTCTATTATTTTTCTGCTTTAGGAAAGCTTGGAAATGATCCGAGAGAGGTGGTCATGGCTGTTCCAAGTGGAAATTTTGGGAATCTAACTGCTGGAATAATTGCAAAAAAAATGGGATTGCCTATTAAAAGGTTTATAGCAGCTACAAATGTGAATGATGTAGTGCCAGAATATTTGGACGAAGGTGCCTTTAATCCAAGACCATCTATTAAAACCATCGCCAATGCCATGGATGTGGGGAATCCAAGTAACTTTGCCCGAATGCTGGATTTATTTGAAAATTCACACGAAGAAATGTCTGCTGAGATTGAGGGATACAGATTAAATGATGAAGGGATTAAATCTTATATGAAGGAAATTTATGCAAATTTTAATTATGTTGCTGATCCTCATGGGGCGGTAGGGTATGGTGCTTTAAAAGAATTGCTAAAGGAAAATGAAACTGGTATTTTCTTTGAAACTGCTCATCCTGCTAAATTTAAAGATGTGGTGGAAGATGCCTTGAAAATTGATCTGGAAATTCCTGAAAGGTTAAAGGTATTCTTGAATAAAGAGAAAAACGCCCACAACCTTAGCACAAATTTTAATGAGTTTAAATCCTTTTTATTGGATTAAAAGTTCTGGAAATGATATTTAGGAAGGAAGTAACAGATACACTAAGCATCTACTACTTCCTTCATTTTTTGGTTCAGCATTTGGTCTGCATTTTCAAAAAAAGCAAAAATTGAATCCATACTTTCTTTCCTGCTTTTTTCGCTAAATTTATTAGCCCTTACCTCCTCTTTAATATTGGTCAGATGATTATTAAATTCAGTGAGTTTAAGTAAAATCAGTACTCCTGCTAGCTTATGGTGGATACGTCTGAATAAATCGTAATTATTGTAACTAACTGCTTCGATTAATTTCCCTTTGTTATTATTAAAATCATTTTGGGTCATTTTAATGAATTGTAAATAAGTTTCTGCATTATTACCAAATAACTTATCTGCATCTGCAAAATTAATTGTAAGGAAATTGTTATTTACAACAGGAGCACTTTCCTTATAAAGTTTTCTCTTAAGACCTTTTTTCTTTTGGATAGTAAAATAGGCTTTTAATAATTCATAAAGCTTGTCCGGATTGATTGGCTTAATTAGAAAGTCATTCATTCCTGATGAAACTACTTTCTCCTTTATATTTTTAGAAACCTCTGCTGTTAAGGCGATTATAGGAATTTTTTTGTAATACTCGTCTTCTATAGCTCTAATCCTTTTAGTGGTTTCATAACCATTTATTTCAGGCATTTGAATATCCATTAAAACCAAATCGTAATCATTTTGTTGAATATTATGGATAGCTTCAAACCCATCAGATGCCAGATCAAGTTTGATCCCCCAGTTAGCAGAGAATCCTTCCATTAAAATCTGATTTGGAATTACATCTTCCACATAAAGTATTTGTGCCCCATGTAGTTCCTTTTTAGGTCCTATATTTAAACTATGAAGGTTTCTTTCAACTTTTTTGATTTCCTGATGCTCAACAACTTTCCCAAACCTGAGGTAAATTTTAAAAGTGGTGCCTTTCCCCAATTTACTTTTAAGCTCGATTTTACCTCCCTGTAATTCAACCAGGTTTTTCACAATAGATAATCCTAATCCGGTTCCCCCAAAGTTTCGGGTTGTATTTTTTTCTCCTTGTTGAAAAGGCTCAAATATTTTCTTCCTTTTGTCCTCTGCAATCCCAATTCCCGAATCTTTTATTTCGAAAACTAAATCTGTATTAACTTCATTTTCACCAACTTGCTCCACATTAATATCCACACATCCTACCGAAGTGAATTTTACTGCATTGCTTAGCAAATTATTCAAAATCTGACTTAACCTGGTAAAATCTCCACTGACCAGTTTAGGAACCTCATCATCAATAAAAAGTCGAATTTTTAAGGCCTTATCAGTAGCTAAAGGCTTGTGACTCATTCTAATGCTCCAAAGCAAATCATGTAAATCGAAATTGCAATTTTCGAAATCCAGCTTTCCCGCCTGTATCTTGTTATAATCAACGATATCCTTGATTAATGCCAATAAATTATCTGCAGAGAACTTTAGGGAGTTTAAAAAGTTCTTCTGATCTTCTCGTGGATGGTTTTGCAGAAGCAAATGCGTCATGCCAATTACAGCATTCATGGGAGTCCGGATTTCATGAGTCATAATAGAGAAAAACTCTTCCTTTTCCCGCATACTGTCCTCGGTTTCCTTTTTTACTCTTAATAAAGATTCTTCTGATTCTTTGAACTTGGTGATATCTGTATCTACTCCAATTATGCCTGAAGGCTCGTCATTTTCAGTAGAGAAAATTATTGCCTTTGAAATTACCCAGTATATCTTTCCTTCTGCATTAGTTTTCCTGAAAATGCATTCAAGGATTTTTCCTTCCGGTTTTTCCTTTTGAAAATTTGAAAGACATTCTAATACTTTTGCTCTGTCTTTGTGGTAAATATTGTCTACCCAACCTATTACTTCCTTTTCAAAACTCTGTTGCTGAAAACCAGAAATTTTATAAAAACTATCATACTGGTTTGGGTCACTATTATTGAAGTCCCAGAACCAGATTTCTGTGTTGCCTTCATTTAGAATTTTCTCTAAAATACCTTGCTTTTTTACCTTAACCTTCTCCTTTTGTGGAAAGGCAAATAAATTGAAACTAATTAATTTTTTCTTGTTGAAATTTCCCTGTACAAATAATTTATGGGGGAAAACACTTTCTTTTGAGAGGTGAAGAGGCTTCTCACTAGTATTAAAAAATTGGGATTCTGTAATTGAATTTGTTAACCCTTTTAAGGCTTTAAAACTTTCATCAGGGATGAAGCTGAGCAGTGTTTGGTTAATTATTTCCTTTTCAGTAAGTTGTAAATAACTTACAAATTGTTCATTTACAGCTTTTATTTCTCCGGAGGGAAGAAAATTGCAATAAAGAACCGAATCGGTATTCACCTCAATTTTTTCTGGCTCTAAACTTCTCATTTATGCGATAAAAAGTGGTCAAAAAAGGAGAAATTACAGTCCGGTAATAAATAAAAATTTTATTTATAAGAAGAGAAAAATCTCCATGTTTCCAGCATGAATTTAACTTAAAATAAAATTGCATGGAACTTTAGTCACTTTTATCCACAATTTTTATTAAAAAAGTTTTATTTATTTTATGAATAGTTATATTCAATTTGGCTCAATACTAAAATAATCTTACCAAAATTTTATAAATTAATTTTTTTGAATGGGAAGTTTTCCAAAGCTGAAAGCATTTACAAATCATAAAAGTATCCTCTACAAAAATTTTGAGTACTTCTTAATTCCTGTACTTATTCTGGTTTATCTGTTTGCAACCGAGTGTGGAATAAGAAGGACAAACGATTCTTTATACTATTTGGCAGCAGCAAAAAGCTTTGCCAATTCATTTCAGTTTATCGGGCCGAATAATGAACCATATATTCTGTGGCCACCATTGTATCCTATTATACTTTCCTTTTTTCAACCCGATCCACATGCCTTTGTGAAGGTTTTTAATCTGGTTTGTTTAATTGCTAGCCTGTTTACCTGGAATAAGATTAGAGAAAAATATTTACCATCTTATTGGGGGAAATTTTATTTCCTCATTATTACTTTTTCTACCCCAATCATTCTTGTCCATCTTTTTGTTTGGTCTGAGCCACTTTTTCTATTCTTATCAGGTTTATATATTCTTTCCTCCCAAAAATTTATTGAAGAAGGAAAAGCAAGAATGTTTTATTACGCCATTCCGTTTGGCTTTTTAATGATGCTGCAAAGAACAGCTGGTTTATTTATAATAGCAGGGTTTTTTCTCGGTTTGCTTTTATTCGAAAGGAAGTTATTGATAAAAAATATTTGGGCCATTGTAATTCACGGAGTTTTAGTCCTTTCAGGTTGGTGTAGTTGGCTGATTTATAATTTCTATTTAAGGGGAGAAAAAGAAGCCGTGTTTTTCTTTTCCGATACACCCAGAAATCCAGAGAATGCTAAAATCTACCTTTCCTCTATTACCTCTTATTTTCTCCCTCTTCAGATTCCCGGAGCGGTTTATTTAGTCTGGATTAGCTTGGCAATATTATTCATTTTTTTTAGCCTAAATTTTAAAATGCCTGTATTCCACAAAATAATGTGGATAACTTTTATGCTTTACATGGTTTCCTTACTCACCATGCATTTCAACGATGCCCATCGCTATCCGGTAATTTTAATGCCATTTTTCCTGATTTCCGTTATTTTTCAGCTTAAAAAGCTAAAAGAAAAACTAGGAAAATTAGGTGGAAAAATTGTGATTGTTGGTTTGGGGTTATGGTTTATTTATCCACTTGTAAGAATCATCTATCATACTTTTCATTGGCATGATATAAATTGTATCAATTAAAAAATAGGTAGATATACTTATAGAAGGCTGGATAAAAATGAAGTTATTATTAAAATATAACTATTATGCTTTTTTTATTGTTAGAAATTACCAATAAGATGCACAAAAAATCGTGCAAAGTGTATAATTTTTTTAAGTTTGATATATTAGAAATCATGTTTTTATTTAGAGTTACAAGCTCTTAAAAAAAATTATCCAAAACTATAACTATCAAGTGCCTTTTTCTTCAATTTAGAAA
>JAHQVQ010000460.1 GCA_019634305.1 Flammeovirgaceae bacterium
TCACCCTTCCAGCGATACAAGGATCAATGATTTGAATGCTCTCCTTCCGGAAGCAAATGAAATTTATAATAGATATAAAGGCAAGTATTAAAATAATTTCTCTTAATTCTTAAGCGAGAAATGAAAGAAATTCAAATTATAAATGACAACAATAGTTTTTTATATTGTTGTCATTATATTTAATAATGAAACCGGCAACAACTTTACATTAAAATGGAAGGAAAAAAATCCAGGAGACAGTTTATTAAAAAAACAACACTTTCATCAATGAGTTTGGCTTTAGGGGCTCCTATTGTTTTTTATAAAAATTTACCAAAACATTTTTTTCCAGTAGGGCTTTCAGAAGATCCAATTCCCGGAAAACATCCAGGTTTGACCATCTTGAATGATAAACCCTGGAATGCCGAAACACCACCTCATTTATTAGATGATAAGATAACACCGGCTGATAAGCTCTTTGTTAGGAATAATGGAATAGTTCCTGATGAGATTGATGCGGATTCCTGGACATTGGAAATAGGCGGTGAATCGGTAAATAATGCAAAGACCTATACCTTAACTGAATTAAAGGAGAAATTCAAGCACTATTCGTATCAACTTACATTAGAGTGTGGCGGAAATGGAAGAAGTGAATTTAACCCTCCAGCCAAAGGAAATCAATGGACTACAGGTGCAGTAGGTTGCCCGAAATGGACTGGAATACGATTAAAGGATTTACTTCAGGATGTTGGTTTAAAAAGTGATGCGGTATATATTGGATATTACGGAAAGGATATTCATTTAAGCAAAGATCCTTCTAAGGTCGTTATTTCCAGAGGTGTTCCGATTAATAAAGCTATGGAAGATGAAGCTTTAATCGCCTGGGCATTAAACGATCAAGATCTTCCAATTATGAATGGATTTCCTCTGAGATTGGTATTTGGAGGTTGGCCGGCATCTACTTCTGGTAAATGGCTTTCCAAAATTGTGGTAAGAAACAAAGTACATGATGGACCTAAAATGACTGGGTTTTCCTATAAGGTTCCCTGTGAATCCGTAGCTCCTGGTACTGAAGTATTAGAAGAGGATATGTGCATTATACAGTCTATGCCAGTAAAATCAATTATTACCTTTCCTAAATCTGGAGCTTTACTTTCAAAAAATGATAGCCTTAAACTGAGAGGCCATGCCTGGGCTGGTGATAATGAAGTTTCTAATATGCAAGTTTCAATTGACTTTGGAGCTTCTTGGATCAAATGCAACTTATCTAAACCTGCAAATAAATTAGCCTGGCAGCATTGGAATACTGAAGTGAAGTTTCCCAAAAATGGTTACTATGAAGTTTGGGCAAAAGCTACAGATTCTAATGGAAAAATGCAACCAATGGTAGTGCCAGGATGGAATCCAAGAGGTTATCTAAATAACGCCTGTCATAGAATAGCGATTAAAGTGGTTTGACTTTTTCGTTACTTTGAACCCTGAATTGCTAAAAATTAACCACCTAGAATTGTTCATTCTTGTAAAGTTTAAATGATTTATTTCGTTAACAAATCCTTCTAAATCCAATATCGAATTATAATTATTCGAAAAGGATGCCGTTCTTGATTTGTTAAAAAACTAAACTAGACAAACAATGAATATACTTTATCTACACGGCCTAGACGGAGGTCTGGACGAAAGTAAATTGGAGGTTATTCGAGAAAAAGGACACAAACCATTTGCCATGGAAATTGATTATAGAAAAAAGGCAGATGCTTATGATCACCTCTATGAATACGCTACTAGCTCAAATATCGATTTTATTATTGGAGCCTCCGTAGGGGGGTATTATGGTTATTGGCTCGGACATGAATTAGGCCTTAATCAACTATTGTTTAACCCGGCTATGCCTTTTCGATCGGTAAAAGTAATGAGCCATAATATTAGCGAAAGCCCTATCATTAGTAGCAAAATTGTTCTTGGAGCTAATGATGAAACTATCCCAAATAATCTTAATATTGATTATTTTTCAACAAAAGAAAATGTGAAACTGATTACCTGCGAATGGCTTGGCCATCAGGTAGATTTGGAAACTTTTGATGAGATGATGGGTTGGGCAGGATTATAGTCCTGAATTTAGAAAATTAAACCTAATACGATATTTTTTAAGCCTGGATAATTTCCAGGTTTTTTGTTTCCCTCCATTCTAATAACCCCTGAATTTCTTAGCTTTGAATATATTCAATAATCCAAATCATTAATGAATGATATTATTATTTCTCTTTTTGAAGATGTCCTTAAAGAGGACATAGAAGCTAATCTTAAAATTTCCAGTATAAAATTATTGGGTGGTGGATGTATTAATAGTGCTTCAAAAATTGAAACAAATCACGGAGATTATTTTGCTAAATGGAATTCCAACTGTCCACCGAATTTATTTGTACGAGAGGCTGAATCTCTTAACGAACTGATTAAAGTAAATTCATCTTTAAAAATCCCACAGGTAATTGCTTTTTCTGAGCCTCAAGCAAATTTACCTGCCTACTTAATTACTGAATTTATAGACCCGTCCATTAATTCAAAAAAAATTCAGGATGAGCAATTAGGAAGAGGATTAGCTGAAATTCATCAATTTAAAAATGAAAATTTTGGGTTTTATTCTGATAATTATTGTGGAGCTACTTTACAAGATAATACCTGGAATATTGACTGTGTAGGTTTCTATTCCAACCAAAGAATTCTTCATCTTGCCAATCTAATTTATAAAAATGGGGTTTGGGGAACTTCTGAATTAAAACTACTTGATCAGTTTTTATCGAGTATAAAAAATCTGATTAGTCACAAACCTCAACCTTCATTAAACCATGGTGACCTTTGGTCTGGTAATTACCTTTATTCTTCGGAAGGACCTGCTTTAATTGACCCTGCTTCGTATTATGCCGACAGGGAATTTGATTTGAGTTTGACTACCATGTTTGGCGGTTTTTCGGATGGTTTTTGGAATGCTTATAATGAAGCTTTTCCTTTACCAAATGATTGGAAAACAAGGAATGAAATTTATATGCTTTACCATTATATGAATCATTTTTATCTATTCGGAGGTGGATATGGGAATCAGGCACTTTCAATTGTAAAAAAATACCTATAATCGCAGCTTCCATTTTTTGAATTGTAAATCGTCAATTTTTATGTATAAATATGCGTTTTTTTAATTCTGTTTTTATCAATAGTTGCTTGTAAGTCACAAAAAGAAAAGGTGGTGTAGGAATTTCCAACTGCTGGAAACCCTATTTTTGAAGGCTGGTATGCGGATCCTGAAGTAATTGTTTTTGATAATGAGTATTGGATTTATCCCACTTATTCGGCAAAATTTGAGAATCAGGTTTTTATGGATGCTTTTTCTTCATCAGACTTAATCGCCTGGAAAAAGCATGAACGAATTATTGATACAGTGGCAATAGATTGGGCAAGGAAAGCGATGTGGGCTCCTTCCATTATTGAAAAGGATAAACAATATTTCCTGTTTTTTGGTGCTAATGATATTCACACCACAGAAAGTCCCCACTGGAATCCTGAACGAGCTATGAGAATCAATATGGAGGTATTGGTATAGGTGTGGCAGATAATCCTGCAGGTCCTTTTAAAGATTATCTGGGAAAACCGCTTATTAAAGATGTTTACAATCTGGCTCAGCCAATTGATCAATTCGTTTTTAAGGAAGGTAATGATTACTACATTATTTATGGTGGATGGAGTCATTGCAATATTGGAAAATTGAAGCCTGATTTTACCGGGTTTATTCCTTTTGAAAATGGAGAATTGTTGAAGGAAATTACCCCTGAAGGTTATGTTGAAGGACCAATAATGTTTAAAAGAAGTGGAAAAACCTATTTTATGTGGTCTGAAGGTGGTTGGGGAAATGGTACCTACGAGGTGGCTTATGGAATTGACGATTCAATTCTTGGACCATTTGAAAAGAAAGGAACGGTTTTGCAATCAGATCCTGAAGTGGCGACTGGTGCCGGTCATCATTCAGTTTTTTGTGCACCAGGAACAGACGATTGGTATATTGTTTATCATAGAAGACCAATTCCTAATGAAGATAGAGACCACAGAGTGGTTTGTATTGACAGAATGTATTTTAATGAAGATGGAACTATCAAGCCTATAAAAATGACATTTGATGGAGTTGAAAAAAGAGTTTTATCCAAGTAATTGATGGATATTTAAAAAGGGTAACCAATACCCAAATTAAACGTGTATTGACCCGGTTCGCCCAAAGGGTTTTTAAAAGATAGTTTATTAATGATTAATCTATTCCCTTTTTCCCGAGCCGGATCATACATTTTTATACCTAAATCAAATCTGATCAGAAGGAAATCAAAATTTAATCGAATACCTCCACCAGCACCTACGGCTATTTCCTTCCAAAAGTCCCTTAAGGTGAACTGGCCTCCAGGTCTGTTTGGCTCATCTTTAAAAGTCCAAACATTGGAAGCGTCAACAAATAAAGCTCCATCAAAAAAACCAAATAATGGTCTACGGACTTCAAAATTAGATTCCAGAATTATTTCTCCAGGTTGCTCAAAACTATAGTCAAACTGACCATCGGGAAGAAGAGTAGGAGTAAATGAGCCAGGGCCAATTCTTCTGGCAGGCCATGCACGGTTACTATTACTTCCTCCAGAAAAGAAATATTTTTCATAAGGAAGAGCATCAGTTGATCCATATGGTTTGGCAAATCCCATACTTAACCTGGCTGCCACTTGACCATTTTTTCCAATCGGATATCCCTGCCGGAAATCAACCAAACCTTTTACAAACTTAAAATACCTTAAACCAAATACCTTCTCCTGATCAATGAAACTTGCGTTATCAAACAGATTCATCATCGTTCCTCCTAATTCGATAAATGCCCTGAAATATTTCGTTTTTCGTGATTGAATATTAAATGCGTCTACTGATTTTACATAGCTCGCATCGATACTGGAAACAAAGGAGCTATCAAAGCTATTAATCAATGTGCTTCCACGATTAAAAAGGGAATCTAATTGTTGTTTAAAAACAGAATCAATCCTGATGGTATTGATCACACTAACATTAACAAGACTTAAGTTAAATAGTGCTTTTTTCTTATTCAACCAATTGTACGACCAGATGCCCTGCACATTTGCTCTGGTATATTCTGGTCGGTTTACATAGCCAAAACCGGATTGCAATTTTGTTTTTGGGGCGAGTAGATTTCTATTATTGTGGATCTTTTTTGAGGGAAAAAGAATTTGTGGAAAGGTTAAAACAAAGTTTGCCCCAAATTCCTGGCTACTGATATTTTGTTGACTGGTAGCCCCAGCCTGAACATCAATAGCTGCTCTGGCATTAAATTCAAAAATATCTAACCCTCCAAAAATATTCCTGTCTTTAAAGGAAAAACTAACAAAAGGTCCGGGTAAAGCCTGGCTTACATTTAATCCTCCTTCAAAAGAATATTGATATTTTTTTAGGGGACTGGTGAAAATATGGGCATTCAAAGCGTTTCCTACTGTATCATAATGAATATTCACAAATTTGAAAATATCCATATTGGCAAGGGAAATTTGGGTGTTTTCTGTATCACTTTGTTTAAAAACCTCATTTTCTGGCCTTACAAGTATTTTGTTATCCAATACCTTTTTGGAATAATGATTTTCACCTTCCAAATATTTAATTTCTTTAAAATTACTTTCCTTTTTAATTATGCTTGTGTTAATATCCACATCACTTTCAAAAGTTACCTCTGAAATACCATATACCGTATGATTTCTACCTTTAGGGGGATTTTTTACAATCAGATTAAGATTTACTTTCTTATCTGTGATCGTATCATTCACTCTAAAAAAAATGTAGGAAGGATTGAATTCGAAATAGCCTTTATCCTTCAATAATCGACTTAGCCTCTTTCTCTCTTCCTCTACTTTTCCTTCATTAAAAATATCCTCCTTTTTAATCAAAGAATTAGCAGAATCATTTTTTATGATCTCATAAATGGCGCTGTCGGGAATCTGATATTTTTTTTCTTTTATTCTATAAGGATCATTTTCTTTAACAAGGTAAGTTAAAGTGATTAGTTTTTCGGCAGTGTCTAGTCGGGTAGTAACATAGCCATCAAAATACCCCCGATATTTCAGGTAGCGGTTCATTTGGGAAAGTGTAATTTGAGTCGCTGTGGAATCATAGATAGCAGGAGGCTCCCCAATTGTTCTCATAAAAAAATTCCCATTATCAATTCTATTATTGATTTTCTCCACTTTTTCACTAAGTTTTTGCCTTAGTTTTCTAACCTTTGTTTGGATTTGAAGGGTATCCCGGTTTAATTTTTTTGGTTTTAAGTAATTTGATGAGTCTGCTGCTAATTCCCCAATTTTACCTTTGAGCTCATCAATCCTGTTTTCATATTTTATGGTGATTTTCTTTATTTTTTTAACATCTTTTTCTACCCTGTTTTCATAACTTCTCTTCCCTACATAATAAGCATATAGGTAGGGCATTATCGGTAAATAGATTAATTTTCTGTTGGGTTTTTGTCTATAAAAGACTTCTAATTCTTCATTTTCTACTGCTTTATTTTTTTTGATTTTTTGGGTATATAATAAATACTCATTCTCTGAAAGGTTGCTGGTGGGGACACAACTTTGGTAAAATGGAGTAAGAAGTATTAAATATATAAATGTCTTTCTGATCAAAATCTGGTGAAAAAATTATTTACGTAATTGTGGGAAAAAGTATTGTCTAATTAATGTTAAGTAGATGTGCAGAATTAAATATACTTAATAAGTACCACAACTTTTTGATAATGAGATAA
>JAHQVQ010000461.1 GCA_019634305.1 Flammeovirgaceae bacterium
CTGATTCGGAAAAAAGAAGCTTTAGGAGAAATGACTGTTTTGGGTCTGGCAACAGGCTCATCTCCAATTAATGTATATAAGGAATTGGTAAGGTTACACAAAGATGAAAATCTTAGTTTCCAGAATGTAGTCACTTTCAATCTGGATGAATACTTCCCAATGCAACCAGATGCATTACAAAGCTATGTGTATTTTATGCACGAGCATTTATTCAATCATATTGATATTAAACCGGAAAATATTAACATCCCAGATGGCACTCTTGAAATTCAGGATATAAAGGGATATTGCCAGAATTATGAGGAGAAAATCCAAAAATTAGGAGGAATAGACTTACAATTATTAGGTATTGGAAGAACTGGCCATATAGGATTTAATGAGCCAGGCTCTAAATTGGACTCTCCTACCCGACTAGTAAAATTAGATTCCCTTACTATCACTGACGCTACTAAAGATTTCATAAAAGAAGAATTTGTACCATCTCGAGCTATCACCATGGGTGTTGGGACTATCATGAACTCTAATAAAATAATTTTGTTGGCATGGGGAGATGGAAAAGCAAAAGTGGTAAAAGAAATGGTGGAAGGCAAAATTTCTGATGAAGTACCTGCCTCTTTTTTACAATACCATAAAGATGTAAAAGTAGTAATTGATCAATGGGCCGCCCTTGAATTAAGTAGGGTAAAAACACCTTGGTTGGTTGGCATTTGCAATTGGGATGATCAGTTAATAAAAAGAGCAGTGGTTTGGCTTAGCCAGAAAACGGGAAAACCAATTCTCAAATTAACGGATGATGACTACAAGGATTGGGAATTAAGGGATTTATTAGTAGAAAAAGGCCATGCTTATAATATAAACATTGAAGTATTTAAAGCTATTCAAAATACTATTACAGGTTGGCCAGGAGGTAAACCAAATTCTGACGATAGATTTAGACCTGAAAGAGCAGAACCTGCATTAAAACGTTCAATTATTTTTAGTCCTCACCCAGATGATGATGTTATTTCCATGGGAGGAACATTAATCAGGTTGGCAGATCAAGGCCATGATGTTCATTTGGCTTATCAAACTTCAGGAAATATTGCTGTTTTTGATGATGATGCCAGAAGATATGCTGATTTTGCCATGGACCTTGCTAAAAACTTGGGCATTGGAGAAACAGAGTTTAGCAAAATTCATGGAGAATTATCTTCTTTCCTTAAAACAAAAAAATTAGGAGAGGAAGACACTGCAGTAGTAAGGACAATAAAGGGTTTAATCAGGAAAGGCGAAGCTGCTGCTGGTTGTAGGTTCTGTGGAGTCCCTGAAGATAATATGCATTTTTTAAATCTTCCTTTTTATGAAACAGGCCAGGTAAAGAAAAAACCTGTTGGTCAGGAGGATATTCAAATTATTGCCAACCTTTTAGAAGAGATTAAGCCACATCAAATATTTGCAGCAGGAGATTTAAGGGACCCACATGGTACTCACAAAGTTTGCCTGGAGGCTATTTTTGGAGCAATAGAATTATTAAAAGACAAAGAGTGGATGAAGAATTGTTATGTATGGCTTTATAGAGGTGCTTGGCAGGAATGGGATTTGGAGGAGATTGAAATGGCAGTTCCAATCAGTCCTGAAGAATTAATTAGAAAGAGAAAAGCGATTTTCAAACATCAATCTCAAAAAGATACTCCGGTATTCCCTGGAAATGATTTAAGGGAATTTTGGCAAAGAGCTGAAGACAGAAACAGGGAAACTGCAAGGACTTATGATGAATTAGGGTTAACAGAATATGAAGCTATTGAAGCTTTTGTAAGGTATAAATTTTAAGTATTAGGTCCTCCTATTTACAAATATAGGATTAATTTCTTGTTCATGGTTTTTGACAAATTATTATTGGAAAATGAAAAAAACCTGCTTTTTTAAGGCAGGTTTTTTTAGTCAATATCATCTATAAAAAAATTTCTTCAGGCTTTTTCTTTTTGCTTTGTACTTCTGTAAATAACATAAAATCCAGCCAAAACTAATGGAATACTCAAAATCTGTCCCATTTTCAAAGGCAGATCACTTTCAAAACTTTCTTGTACTTCTTTTATGTATTCGTAAATAAACCTCAACCCAAAACAATAGACCAGGAAAATTCCAAAAAGTAGTCCTTCAGGAGTTTTTGACCTCCATTTATTCCATAATGCATATAAAATAATGAATAGAACAAGACATGAAAGACTTTCATAAAGCTGGGCAGGATGCCTTGGTTGGCTATCTATTCTCTCAAAAACAAATGCCCAAGGAACATCTGTAGGAATACCAATTATTTCAGAATTCATTAAATTACCAAATCGGATGAAACATCCTGCAAGTGCAACGATAATTACAATTCGATCCAAAATCCATAAATAACTTTGTCCAGGTCTTTTTTGTTTCTTTACCGAAATAGAGGTAGGAAATAAACCAAATACCAATTTAGACTTTACCGAATAATTCACATAAACAAATAAAGCTGTTAAAATTCCAATAGTGGCACCATGACTTGCCAGTCCTCCCTTCCAAACCATTAAAATTTCAAGAGGATTAGAGAGATAATATACGGGATCATAAAATAAGCAATGACCGAGCCTTGCACCAAGTATGGTAGCTAATACCATATAAATGGTAAGAGTCTCAACATCTTCTTCAGGTTTTCCTTCAATTTTAAATATTCTTAAAAATATAAATTGACCAATTAGAAACCCCATTGCGAATAATAACCCATACCATCTTACAGTAACAGGTCCAACAGTAAAAATTTCCGGGTCAGGATTCCACTGAATAGCGGCCAAAAGATTTAATAACATAATTATACTCAGGCTTAATTAGTTTAATTTTTCAAACCGCAAATATAAAGATATGGTAATTAATATTGGGGGTATTGCTAACAATAATAAAAATATTGGGCATAAAAAAAATGGACATTTTCGCAATTGAAACATCCATTTTTAAAACTTTACTTAATCTAAGAATAGTAAATAGTAATTGGTAATTTTGCTACATAGACAACTGTTAATTAGTAAATATTCATTTTCATATTTAGAAGACTAAGGATAAAGCAACGTTGTAATAGTCAAATAAATTCATAGGATTAATTTCTTACGTTTCCCAAATATAAAAATAAAAAAACAAATTACAATCAATTAATTTAAAAATTTTTTAATATAAAATCCAATTTCATTCATTATTGTTAATAATCTAATAATAATCCCACCCTTTTTTACGCATTTATCAACCCTTCCTCAATTTATAAATCAATAACAATAATGATGGAAAATTATACAATTCATAATTTATTAGTGATTCATTAAAAATAACATTATACACATTTCTAAAAATTAAAATTAAAAAAAATCTACCCCCAATATTTCATATATATTCATATTATTATTGAATTACAATATTTATAAATTTGTAAAAACCATAGACAATACAAGTATGAATAAAATAGAAGAAAAAAAAATTATTAGAAAGCCATATTCCGAATCAGTCCCTCAAACAGATTTTTATGGTATTGCAGATTTATTAACTGAAGAGCATAAATTAATTCAGGAATCCATAAAACAATTTGTGGAGAAGGAAATCAACCCAATCATTGACGATTGCTATGAAAAAAGCTATTTCCCTAAACATTTAGTAAAACAATTTGGCGAAATTGGTGCATTTGGAGCCACTATTCCCCAGGAATATGGAGGTGGGGGGTTTGATGAAATTACTTATGGATTGATCATGCAGGAAATTGAAAAAGGAGATTCTGGAATGCGGTCTACGGTTTCCGTACAAAGTTCGCTTGTGATGTATCCGATTTACGCTTTTGGTAGTGAGGAACAAAAAAGGAAATACCTTCCCAAATTGGCTTCGGGAGAATTTTTAGGATGTTTTGGTTTAACAGAACCTAATCATGGCTCTAACCCCAATGGCATGACGACCAATATTAAAGACATGGGTGACCACTATATATTAAATGGGTCAAAAATGTGGATTTCCAATTCTCCTTTGGCTGATATTGCTGTGGTTTGGGCGAAAAATGAAGAAGGAAGAATTCATGGATTAATTGTAGAAAAAGGAATGGAAGGTTTCTCTGCTCCGGAAATTCATGGAAAATGGTCTTTAAGAGCCAGTATTACAGGAGAATTAGTTTTTGATAATGTAAAAATACCAAAAGAAAATTTACTCCCAGGAAAATCGGGACTAGGAGCACCTTTAAAATGTCTGGATTCGGCCAGATATGGAATTTCCTGGGGAGCTATTGGTGCCGCCATGGATTGTTATGAAACTGCAAGAAAATATGCCAAGGAAAGAATTCAATTTGATAAACCAATTGCCAGTTTCCAATTAATTCAAAAGAAGCTTTCAGAAATGCTAACGGAAATTACCAAAGCACAGTTATTAAGTTTGAGGCTGGGACAATTAAAAAATGATGGAAAAGATACAACTGCACAAATTTCAATGGCAAAAAGGAATAATGTAGAAATGGCCATAAATATCGCAAGAGAAGCCAGGCAAATTTTAGGAGGAATGGGAATTACCCAGGATTATTCCATTATGCGACATATGATGAACCTTGAATCAGTAATTACTTACGAAGGCACACATGATATTCATTTACTAATTTTAGGGCATGAAATTACAGGAATTTCTGCCTTTAAATAAACCAAAAAAGGAGGCTGACTTTGCCTCCTTTTTTAGATTTTACTTTGCATTGATTTCTTTATCAATTACTGAATAACAATCTCAATCAATTCGCTTTTAGTTTCATTTCCCAATTGATCTACCGCTCTTACAGAAAGCGTTCTCAAACCTTTTTTTGTGGTTTTCAAAGGCTGAGTGTAAAGCCTTTCTACCGCACCATCAAGAGAATAATAAATTTTATCCGTTCCTACAGCTTTATCAGTAGCTGCTAAGTACAACATAGTATGAGCTGCATATACAGGAAGTGGACTTGAATGATCCTTTAATTGCATACTTCCAATGGCATCCATACTTAGATGGTAGAATATTTCTGGTCCTTTATTATCTACAATAAGGAAGAAATTATCTTTTCTCCTATTGGCAACATTATCAAATCCAAAATATTCTATATCATGATACCCGTCTTTTTCTATTTTAAAAGGATCTCCATAAACTAATTCAGAACCTTTATTGATAGAGTATCCAATTTTTTCAACTCCTGATTCATAGTCAGTTGCTTTCAAAATAATTTCAGTTTCGCTTGTAATGAACATGGTATCTCTATTAAAAAACAGAGGGCCTGAATAAGTGTTACTTACCTTAGGAGCTGTTAAATCCAAGTATAAATTCCCCAATTCTGGATTGGTTTGCGACTTTCCTTTATTTTTCACCTTATCAATAGCATAAAACCTGACAATGCTACTTCCCTGTTTTTTGTCAAGAATAAAAGGCTCATTGTAATTTACAAACTCACCCCCATCTATAGAATAGTAAATATCTTCTACGCCAGCTTTATTATCTCTTGCTGTAAGTTTTAATTTAGTTTGACCTGCAATAAAAGTTTTCCCACCATTCTGGTATCTTGCCCCAATCATCTCCGACATCACATCTGGGGCTGTTTTATCCAAATAAAAAGAATATGAATTTGATGCTTCTTCATTTTCTACATTATCCTTTGAATAATATTTAAGAACGTGCTCTCCATCATTCAACCTAGTCATTTTTAAAGAGGCAGTATAAACTTGCTTTCC
>JAHQVQ010000044.1 GCA_019634305.1 Flammeovirgaceae bacterium
CAAAAAAATATAGTGAAAAATGCGATAATACGAGGTTTAGTGTAATAAATATCAAACTTTCGTTACTCACGGATTGAATTAAAATTAGATAGATGAGTATTATTTTAACTTTTGGAGTAATGATTTTGCTGTTTGGTTCAGGTGTTTTTATATTTTTTATGGGTTTATCAGAAATTTTAACAGAAAGGAAGTTCAGGAGAACTGGAATTTTGACTGAAGGAACTGTAGTAAGAAAAGTACCGGTAAAATTTCCAAGTTGCGAAATTGCAGGTGGGGCTAGAGTTATAAACTCAACATTTACAGTTGAAACAAACGGTGGTTACTTTTTTACAATTGAATATGAAGTGGATGGTGAAATCTATTCAGTTAGATCAAAAAAAGTTTTTAATAGGGATTTAGAAAAAGTTGAGATTTTATACAAAAATGAAAATCCATTGGATATTATGGTGGATGGATTTTATAAAGTAGGTAATCAAAAATATTATTGGTTGATTTCAGGGATCGTATTAGGTATAATTCCATTGATCTTATATTCAATTTTTGTGATCTTCCCTTCTTGATTTATGTAAAAACTATTTTAACTAATCCTTGCAATTGAAAGTTACTATTGGTTTATTTTGGTGAATAAGAAATTATTAAAACTTGTTATGAACCAAAACCTGGCTGATGGCCTGAATTTTTTATCTAAAATTACTTTAAAAAGGAGCTTCAACGCCTTGAAAATTATGTCTAGTTTTTACTTGTCTCAATGGACAGGAAAAAATTTACACAAAGGAAATCCTATGAGTATTTCTTTTGAACCCACTACGTCTTGCAATTTGAGATGTCCTGAATGCCCAAGTGGTTTGCGTTCATTTACCCGTCCTACAGGTATGTTGCAAGACGATTTATTCAGAAAAACTATTGATGAATTAGCTTCAACCTTGCTTTATCTTATTTTTTATTTCCAGGGTGAACCTTATTTGCACCCGCAATTTTTGGAGTTGGTAAAATACGCTTCTAAGAAAAAAATTTATACCGCCACTTCCACAAATGCCCATTACCTGAAAGACCAAATGGCAAGAAAAACAGTAGAATCCGGATTGGACAGACTAATCATTTCAATTGATGGCACCACTCAGGAAACTTATGAGTCTTACCGTGTGGGAGGTAATTTGGAAAAGGTAATTGAAGGTACTAAAAACATAGTAAAATGGAAAAAGAAATTAAATTCTAAAACACCACATGTGGTGTTTCAGTTTTTGGTAGTGAAGCCAAATGAACACCAAATCGAGGAGGTTTATAAATTAGCAGATGAGCTTGGTGTAAATGAAGTAGGGCTTAAAACAGCTCAAATCTATGATTATGAAAATGGTTCTCCTCTTATTCCTACAATTGAGAAATATTCCCGATACAAAAAACTGAAAAACGGAACCTTTCAAATTAAAAACAAATTAATCTCTGGATGCTGGAAAATGTGGCATTCCTGCGTAATTACTTGGGATGGGAAAGTGGTACCCTGTTGTTTTGATAAAGATGCAGAATTTAAATTAGGTGATATGCAAGAAAGTTCTTTCCGCCAGCTTTGGCAAAGCGATAAATATAACCATTTTCGCAGCTTATTATTAAAATCCCGAAAGGAAATTGAAATGTGTAAAAATTGCTCTGAAGGAACAAAAGTCTGGGCTTAAATAAAAATTAACACACCTCTTTTTATCAACTTTGAATTAAACCAATATTAGCAACTACTATGAAAGTTTTATTTCTTACCCATTACACTAAATTATACGGAGCCAATCGCTCTTTAATCAATCTGATAGAAGGTTTAAAAGTAATTGGAGTAGAAGGAATTGTATTAAGCCCGGGATATGGTGATTTAACTGAAGAACTACAGAAAAAGGGAATCCAATTTAAAGTTACCTCTTTTTATACAGAATTGTATTATATGCGTGGGTTTTCCCGCATCAAAGGGCTTCATCGACATTTTCTGAATAAACTGGCTTACCCGAAAATAAAGGAAATAGTAGAAGATATAAACCCTGATATTATCCATACGAATACCTCTGGGCTACACATAGGTTGCCATATCGCTTATGAACTAAAAATTCCTCATATATGGCATATCAGGGAATTTGGTGAGCTGGATTACAGACAAAAGTTTAATCTGGGAAGACGGAATTATTTGAAATGGTTAAACCGATCTGATGGAATAATTGCCATTTCCAATGCCATCAGAAAAGTAGCCTTGGCGGATGTAACTCATAAGGTGGAGGTAATTTACAATGGAACAATTTTTAAAGCTGAAATTCCTGAATTAAATAAGGATCAAGTAATAAATGGGGAGGCTATTAACTTTGGAATAATTGGCTCATTGCAACCCGAAAAAGGGCAGGAAGTAGCCATCCTTTCATTTCAAAAAATTCAAAAAGAATTTCCAGCATCTAAATTGAAAATTTTTGGAGATAGCGCAGTTGGTTATGATGTCTATTTAAAAGACTTAGTAGAGGAGCTAAAAATAAAAAAAAGTGTGGAGTTTTGTGGCTATGTTCCAGATACAAAATCTATTTATAATGAAGTAGATGTAGTACTCATGTGTTCCAAAAATGAAGGGATGGGAAGGGTAACGGTAGAAGCGATGACCTATGGAAAACCTGTGATTGGATATAAAGGAGGAGCAACTCCTGAATTAATTGAAGATGGAACTAATGGCTTTCTTTTTCTATCAGAAACAGAATTGTATGCCATGATGAGAAAGTTTGTGGATAATCCCAGTCTGATAAATCAAATGGGAGGAAATGGGCAAAAAATTGCTTCCTCAAAATTTACCATTGAAGATTACTGTAAAAGGGTATATGAATACTACATTGCGATAGTGGGAGGGACAAGCTCTTCATAAAAAATGATATTTAGGACTGCTTTAAAGGAAGCTTTATTAAAAAATGAGTGCCTTCATTTTCTTTGGAAAATACCTCAATTTCCCCATTATGTTCCTTAATAATATTTAAGGTAATAGAAAGACCAAGTCCCATTCCTTGCCCAATATCTTTTGTTGTAAAAAAGGGTTCGAATATCTTTTCTTTTACTTGTTGAGGAATTCCACATCCATTGTCTTTTATACCTACTTCGACCTGACCATTGTAACTCGTGGTACTAATTGTTATTTCCCCTTCTTTTTCAATTGAATGTATTGCATTGGATATTAGATTCATGAAAACCTGCCCTAACCTACCCAGATTACACTCTATTTCCGGAATTTCCCCATATTTTTTATTAATGTTGATTCTACTTTTATATTCATTGTTAAGTAAAAGTAAAGTAGAGTCGATGCCTTTATGTAAGTTTTCTCTTCTAAATTCTGCATCTTTTGAGTGAGAGAAGGTACTCAAACTTTTTATTATTTCAGCTGTTTTCTTCCCTCCAAGAGCAATGTTATCGGCCACATCCAATGCCATTTTTAGCATTAAGGTGAATTTTATTTTTTGTTTGAATTGTTGAATCTCTTCAAGTTGTGTTTCAAAGTTATCCACATTTACCTCCTCGTACCTTTCAGAAACTTCAATGATTTTATTTAGCACCTTTTTAAGCCCTACTATCCCATTGTTAACGTAATTTACAGGGTTATTAATCTCGTGTGCAATCCCTGCTGTAATTACCCCCAGGGAAGCTAATTTTTCCGATTGTACAATTTGGGATTGAGCGGTTTTTAGCTTTTCAAGTGTGCTTTGTAATTCTAAATATTGGTTGTGAAGTTGCTCTTTATTTTCATGCAGAATTTCGTTTTGTTTTGAAATTTCATCCTTTTGTTGGGTTACTTCAATGGTTCTTTTGTTTACTTTTTGTTCTAATTCATTTTGCCTCCTCAGCATTATATTTGTCTTTCTGTGGATTCCCCATAATAAAAATAGAATAATAATAACAAGTCCACCAATTCTGAACCAAATAGTTTCCCACAAGGGTGGTTTTACAATAACTACAAATGATTTTCCAGTTTTATCCCAAATTCCATCATTATTTGCAGCTTTTATCTTGAAAGTATAAGTTCTTGGAGGAAGGTTAGTATAGGTGGCAGATCTTCTATTTCCTACGTACTGCCAGTCTTTATCAAACCCAACCAGTCGATAGGCATAGGAAATCAAATCGGGATTTGAGTAATCAAGTGCTGAGTAATTGAAGGTGATAACAGAATGATCATAATTCAAATTAAAAGTATCAACAACAGTGATATTTTGAGTATAAATAGTAGAAGGGTCTTCCAGTTGATCAATTTCCTCATTGAAAATTTTAAAACCCGTTAAAGTGATTTTTGGAGGATTTGGATTAAATGAAATACTATCTGGGTAAAAAGCATTAAAGCCATTAATTCCTCCAAATAAAAGTTTTCCAGACCTGGTTTTTAAGTGCGCACCAAAGTTAAATTGATTGCCCTGCAAACCATCTTGGATAAAATAATTCTGAAAAGTATTATACTTTGGGTTGAACTTACTCAGTCCATTACCAGTACTGATCCATAAATTGTGTTTTTGATCTTCTTCAATACCTGTAATAATATTATTGGGTAATCCATCCTTAATAGAAAAAGCTTTAAATTTTTTAGTGAGTGGGTTAAACTTAAAAAGCCCATTATTGTTTGTTCCCAACCAAAAATTACCTACAGTATCCTGGTGAACAGATAAAATATGAAAATCATTACCTTGTAGGTTAGGAGGGGCATATTTTAGAAAATCTTTTTGGTTGTAATAATAAAAACCATTTCGAGTGCCCAGCCATAAATTGCCAGAAGCTTCCGGGTGAATCACTGTTACAGAAAGTGCTGAATTTGACTCAAGATAGTATGCTTTAAAACTTTCTGTAAGCGGATCGTAAAGATTAAGACCAGATTCTGTTCCAATCCACAGGTTGTTTTTTTTGTCTCTTACAATATCCCATACAATGTTATGTGATATGCTCCCAGGCTTTTCTTTATTATGAGAAAACCACTCAATGTTTCCTGTAGAAAGATTAACCCTATTCAATCCTCCTAAAAAAGTCCCAGCCCACAGATATTTGTCATCCTCATACATACAAATTATTGCATTGTTAGAAATTCCTTTTACCTTATTATCATTTTTTATTATGAATTTTAAAGGTTTAAAGTTGAAGTCTGTTTCAATAATCCCTCCTCCATCTGTTCCAACCCAGAAATTACCATTTTCACGATCAAAAAAGGAAAGGCAGGATTGATAGATTAATTCATCAGTGGTAAACCTTCTTAAATCTACGGGACCAAATTCCTTATAAGTTACCTTAATCAGGTTGACTCCTCCTGCATAAGTTCCTATCCAAATATTTCCAAAATCATCTGGATAAATAGTTCTCACTACATTATGGTTAATACTATAAAGGTTACCAGGATCATATTTAAAACATTCTATTTCTGAGGAGGAATTATCAAATTTACATATCCCCCCTCCATCTGTTCCAATCCAAATATTATTTTTATAGTCTTTTTGGGAAGACACAATAAAATTGGATTTTAACCCAGAGTTTTCTTTGGTGAAATGACGTATGTTTTTTGTATCAAGATTATAAACAACTACTCCATTATCTATTGTACCTATCCATAAATTTCCATTATTATCTAGAGTTAGAGATTTTATTTTTTGAATGTTTTTAGCCTCTCCATTCTGGTTATTGACTGATATTCTTAGAGGAAAAGCTTTTTTTAATTGATAGTCATAATGCCATATACCATCGAGAGATGTGCCTATAAATAAGTTTCCGGTATGATCCTCTAAGATTGACCGAATTGATGATTTACTTAATTTTAATATTTCATTATTTCCCCCAGATGGAAATGGTTTAAATTGATTTTTTGTTTTATCATAAACATGCAAAAATCCTTTGTAGGTTCCAATGTAAATTAAACTATTGCTATCCTGAAAGAGGCAGGTAATTTCATTATCTTTCAGTGAGTTTTCTGTGTTTTCTTGTTTAAAAAAAGGGCGGAAATTATCAAATTCTTCATTGTATAGATTCAGGCCATTTGCTGTTGCAATCCATAAATCTCCATCTTTGTCCTTCAGAATATCATTAATTCTGTTGGAACTAATTGAAGTAGAATCAGAAGGTTCATTTGTGTAAATAGTAAATTGATAGCCGTCATATTTATTTAATCCATTTTCAGTTCCAAACCACATGAATCCAATATTATCTTTGACTATGCTATTTACTGAGCTATAAGAAAGTCCCTCTGAGGTGTTGAGGTGATGAAATCGAGTACTTTGACTTTTTACTTTAATTTGGCAAAAAAGAAGAGAAACAATTATTGAAACTCTAAAGACAAATTTTGTTGTTGGATTAAAGTAATTCGTTTGGAAGGAAATCATAGAAGAAAGACAGGATGATGTTATTTATTGTCTTCCTCATTTTTTTCCTCCTCAACTTTTTTTACTTTAAATACTTTCACAGTTTCAAGGTAATTTTTAATATTTTCCTGCTCATTGGACTTTTTCCCTTCCTTCTGAAAATCCAAATGATCTAATAGATTTGATTTAATTTTAGGCTTTTTCATAAAGATTTAAATGATATATGTTAGCTTGAATTCTTCAAATAAGAATGCAATTTAATGAAAATAAATACCTATTGCTAAAGTTTGAATTTATTAACATCGAAAACGAATCGTTTTTTTGACCTCAATGGTAAATAAATCTATATTTACCCATCATTTAGAAATATCTTACATTAAACTTATCATTTTACCGACTTCCCCTACTAACTTTTTTAGATTTTTATATAATTGATTGAGATCAAACATTATTAATTAGCATCAGATAAACCATCAATAATACCTATTGCTAATGTTTGAGGAAAACTGAAACTTACTAAAACGACAAAAAAATGCGTAAAATTATACTAATTGCATTCTGTTTTTTATACTTATTACCCTTCGAAAAGGCTTTAGCACAAGCAAAATGGAGTGTTTCTGGAGGAATGGGAGTTGCAGCCTATATAGGTGATTTAGGCAATACAGGAATAAATACTATCCGTCCTGCGGCTAATTTTGAAACCTGGTATCACTTTAACAACGTGGTTCAACTTAAGGCTGGAGCCAGTATGTATCAGCTTTATGCTGAAGATCATGTAGTGAGTAGAAATAGAGATTTCAGAGCTAATCATTGGGATGTTTATGCAGGATTAAATTTTACAATCCCAACCAAAACTGTTCAACCTTTTACATATGTTGGTCTTGGTGTTACCAAGGTAGATCCTGAAGGCAAAACTCCTAATGGATACACCAATTTATCTCAAATGGAGCCTGAGGCTATGACGATGCCAGAATATGCTATTATCTTACCAGTAGGATTTGGTTTGAGGTTTTTAGCTTCTCCACAAATTGCGATAGTTTTGGATGGTTCTGTTAGAATAACTGACACAGATCAGTTGGATGCCACTAGTAGAAAATCCATTCCTGTAAATGATTTAAGTTCAGAGGCTATCTCGTATCATAAATCCATAAGATCAAAACCAATTTACAAGGATTTTGAATCTCCACAGTTTATTGGAGGCGGAAATCCTGATAAGGATGATTTATATTGGATGTTTACTGTAAAATTTCAGTATATTATCTGGAATAAAGGATTCTACATGGATAATCCTGTTAAAGTAAAAAAAAGAAGAAGTAAAAAGAAATATAAATTTAGATACTAAATCTTAGCACCCATTTATTTTGGGAAAGAAAAATAAATAGTGGCTATTAAGTTATGATTAAGACTTAGCTTCTATTAACCAAATATATCCAGAAAGGTGTCAATTTATTGGCACCTTTTTTTCATTATTACATAACTAATTCCTCCTTTCTTAAAAGTAGTTGGAGTGGTTTCGAAACCAAATTTTTCATAGAAGCCGGTTTTGTTGGTACGTGCATTACACCATATAGTAGAAATGTCTTTTCCCTTAGTTTTTTCCAGCATGAAATTTAAAAGGATTGATCCGAGTCCCTTTCCCTGATATTCCTTAAGTGTGGCAAATTTCCTGAATTGTGCATTCTTCCCGTTTTCTTCAATAAAAAGAGAAACGACTGAAGTCAGTTTGTTTTCCATGAACAATCCAAAGTGTATAGCTTCTTCATCTTTCGGTAATTTTACATAATCTAATTCTTGGTCTGGCCACATTACTTTTTGTCTCAGTGGCCAGGTTTGAGCACCATTTATTTCTTTTATTTTTATATTCAATTTTAGATTTTTTATGTTTTTCAATCTTCCATTCCAATGAAAACTCCATCGGCTCTTACCTCTACTTTATAAGTTTGTAATTCTCCCGATCTGCCTTTGCACTCCAATCCATTTTGCATATGGAATCGATGGCTATGCCAGGGACAAATGATTTCATTGAGGTAATTGACAGTTCCTTTACTAAGTGATTCCCCCAAATGAGGACATTCATCATCTACAGCATAAAAGCCATGTTGAGTATGAGCAAAGCTTATAGATCTACCCTTTATTTTTAAAAGAATGATACTTCTTTCGGGTACATTTTGGTTAGCTTCATTCTCGGAATCAAATACTTTATACCAATTCATAAATCACAAACTTTCAATTTATTTGAGGACTTTAGTTTTTTCAAACTTTTGTCTTTATTCGGGTGTTTTAACCAAAAAATTTTTATAATTATACAAAAAAGAAATTGTATTGGGAACAGGTCAAAGGTTAGTGGTTTAGAAATCAGGTTTTATGAAATTTCTACATTTTGATTTCGAAATGATGTTTCTCAATTTAAATTAGTAATGAGCACTTAATTAATTCGCATGAAATACTCAGATATTCCACATAGTAAACTCAAACAAATTAAAACACTTGGAGAGTTAAAAGCTTCTGGTTACCAACCTAAATCAATAAAGCAGGAATTAAGATCGAATTTAATTGAGAAACTTCGGAAAAAGGAGGAAGTTTTCAGAGGAATTCATGGCTATGAAGAAACCGTAATTCCAGATATGGAAAGGGCAATTCTGTCCATGCATGATATTAATTTATTGGGACTTAGAGGACAGGCAAAAACCAGGTTGGCAAGGCAAATGATTGACTTGTTGGATGAATATATTCCAGTAATTGAAGGTGCTGAGCTGAATGATGATCCCATTGAGCCACTCTCCAAATTTGGTAGAGATATTATAAAAGAAAAAGGAGATGAAACTTCTATTGCCTGGATGCACAGGAGTGAGCGGTATAATGAGAAACTGGCCACTCCTGATGTTTCAGTAGCTGACCTTATTGGTGATGTTGACCCTATAAAAGCAGCAAGTTTGCAGTTGCCTTATTCCGATGAAAGAGTGATTCATTATGGGTTGATTCCCCGGTCAAACAGGTGTTTATTTGTGATTAATGAATTGCCAGATTTACAAGCCAGGATTCAGGTAGCCTTATTTAATATTTTACAGGAAGGTGATATCCAGATCAGAGGATTTAAACTGAGACTGCCATTGGATATTCAGTTTGTATTTACTGCCAATCCCGAAGATTACACGAATAGGGGAAGTATAGTAACGCCACTAAAGGACAGGATTGATAGCCAGATTATTACCCATTATCCAAAAACTTTGGAAATTGGTAAGAAAATCACCCAGCAGGAAGCACATATAAAAGAGGAGCAAAAAGGCCTGGTCTACTCTAATGAAATTGCGAAGGATTTGGTAGAGCAAATTGCTTTTGAAGCCAGAAATAGTGAATACATTGATGAAAAAAGTGGAGTTTCGGCCAGATTAACTATTTCCGCTTATGAAAACCTAATTAGTGGAGCGGAAAGGAGAACATTGATTAATGGAGATAAAAAAACACATATTCGTGTTTCCGATTTTTGGGGACTAATTCCGGCTATTACCGGAAAAGTGGAATTGGTTTATGAAGGAGAGCAAGAGGGAGCAGGAATTGTAGCACAAAATCTTATCGGAAAGGCTTTCAGGACTCAATTTTTAAATTATTTCCCCAATCCTGAGCAGGAAAAGAAGAAGAAAAAGGGGAACATATATAAGCGAATATTAGACTGGTTTGGTGATGGAGAGTCACTGGATATTTTAAATGAAGCCAGCAATCAGGAATATAAAAATGCTTTATTTGAAGTTCCGGGACTGAAGGAAATGGTAAAGCAGAAGTTCAAGAAAATGGACGAATCTGAGCAGGTTTTTCTAATGGAATTTGCCCTACACGGATTAGCAGAGTATTCTATGTTAAGCAAAAAAATCCTAACGAATGGAATGCACTTTTCTGATCTGCTGAGCAGCATGTTCTCCATGCCATCAGATTTTGAAGATGAAGAGGAGGACGATGATTTTTAAATTACGAATAAGTTTTAAAGCTGGGTACGGGTTTTTTTAAACCCAGCTTTTTAAGTTTTTAGGAAACATTTTGTAAATAATTGAGATTGTTATTTTTCTACCTTTTCAATTATATATTTATTTTTCTGGTTATCGAAAAATACAGAAAACTCAGGCTCTTTTAGATTTAAGGCTTTACAAACCCAACCGATAGAAGTAAAATATAGACTCTCTTTTTGAAAATCAGTTTCATTAAATGTAATTTCATTTATTTGTATTCCGGTTATTTTATCGCTTTTTGATCTTTCTACAATTAGAGTTTCATACTCTTGAATTCCTTTTATTATTAGGTTTTTTTCTTCTTGTGAAAGTTTTACTTTTTGATTAAATATTATCTGAATTTTATTTGAGGCTAAAGTAGTCTCCATATATGTTGGGTTGAAAGAGACAAATTCTGCTTTAAAGGAAATAGAAATTCCCCATGTTCCTTTTAATACCCGAAAGATGTAACATATCTCCATAAGTTTAATATCTGAAAGTTACTGAAATCACCCCCCAACTGGTAACCCAAGCAAATATAATTTCTTAGCCTTCCCATCTATAGTATCCTTTTCCCATTGGTAATTTTCAGATTCTAAACCTTCCAGCAAAATATCCATATCCTTTAGTGTATAAGTTCTGGCATTGGAGACTGCTCCGTCCCAGGCAATACAGATGGGCAGAATTGGAACCAGGTAAGTGAATACAATTTGTTGCCAGGTCATTGGACGTACCAATGGAGTTAATAGCAAAGTAGTGAAAATATTGATGGGAAAGGCTATCCACCAAATCCATTTAGGAAAACTATTATCACTTATTTCGAATATGCAAATTGGTTGTCTGGAGTCTTGTGCATCCTTTAAAATACCCTGTGCAATTTCAGGTTTCATGTGGTGCATACTACAAACCATAGTTCGCACACCTTTATTGTCCTTCCCCAAACCTGTGGCATTTACCGGTTCGGTAAGGTAGGTAACATTCGAATCCCCATTATTATTAATAATTTTTGCTGCCTTTAAATTGGGGTACAAATCCGTGAAAGTGAATTGTAGATCATTTATCCCATGCTTTTCTTTTAGATTTTGAATCACATCCAGCATTAGTCCACCTGCTCCCGAACAAAGATCTATTACTTTATGGTTCTTCGAATGTTTAAATGCTCTGGCTATTAACTCGGAAAGTTCACCAGCGGAGCCGAGAAGCTTGTGAAAAGCCATGATGTACATGGTCATACAGGTTCGAAGCATATTTGGGAACCATGGGTAATCCTCAAATTCGAAAAGGTGAATGCGTTTCATCTACTTGAGAGTTATTAATAAAAAATGGGAGTAAGAATTCAGGATTTTGAATTCTAAATTTCTGATTCCCAATTTATTAAAAAACACCGTTTCTACTGAAGTTTTGGGAGAATTTTATCAGATTAATAATACCGAAATAAATTGTACCTCAACCCAAATTGAAAAACACAACTTTCATTTATAAAATAATCTTTTCCTGAATTCACTTTCTCATATCCAAAACCATATCTAAATTCTGTGTTAAACATTATTCTTTTGGACAAGGCAAAATCGAAGCCTATTGGAATGTAAGCTTTGTAAAACTGAGCATTTTTGGCTTTTGTATAATAATCACCAGCAGCATATTGCGTATTTCCTTCAGAGGCAATTAGAAGAATCTGGTTATTTGATGTAGTGCCTATTTTGCCTCCAATTCCAGTGTAAAGACTAAATTTAGAATTATAAGTACTAAACCTGAATTGATAAGAAGCATTCAGGGAATACACATTTTGCATAGTACAATAGGTATATCTTAAGTAATCTTCATTTGCATTATCGTAAAATTCCACCATGGCTTCTCTTCCCAGGGTGGCTTCCATACCTACCCTAAATTCTTGGCTGACTTTCCTGTTTTTGTAGGGTTGTGAAAATGTCAGGTTAAAACTCAACATTCCACCAACAACTTCCTGATAAACTTCCTCAGAAGCATTGCTTAAATCTATATCAAAGAATTTATCGGTAATGGCATATTCTTTTATATAATCCATAGAAATTTTGTCATAAATATCGAGGTCGACCCCTACCACGAAACTGACATCTCTGACTTTCCATTTGTTGTCATTCAGGGCTTTGAAATCTGGATTTTCGAAAGATTGAGAAAAGCCCAGAGAAGGGATGATAAGTGAAAATAATAGTGTGATTTGGGAAAGTAATTTTCGATTTTTCATAGGTATATAGTTTTCGAAATTAATGGGTACTTTTTTAGCAGTCAATATATTTTCTCTTTACCCTTAAACAAGTTAGAAAAAAATCCATGATTTCTTAAAGCACTTTCGTGATTCTGTATTTTAATAGACAATTCGCCAATATTTTTAGTAAGAAGAATTACCTCTTTTATTTCTTATTTTATTAAAAAGTTATTGTTTTGTATTCCACCAAAAATGGTAAACACTTTTGCAAATGTTTTTTATTGATTAAAGTACTTAACCAACTTAATAAATGAGTAATGTTTTAATAATTGGAGCCGGAGGAGTAGGCAGTGTTGTGGCCCATAAATGTGCTATGAACAGTGATATCTTTAGTAATATCATGCTGGCGAGTAGAACAGTTTCAAAGTGTGATGCGATTGCCGCAACCGTAAAGGAAATGCATGGGGTAGAGATACAAACTTCCAAAGTAGATGCTGATAATGTTCCGGAACTTGTTGCTTTAATCAATTTTTTTAGACCAAAAATGGTGGTCAATGTGGCACTTCCTTATCAGGACCTGACCATAATGGATGCTTGTTTGGAAACCGGAGTACATTATCTGGATACTGCTAATTATGAACCAATAGATGTCGCCAAATTTGAATACAGCTGGCAATGGGCATATCAGGATAAGTTTAAAGAAGCTGGTTTAATGGCACTTTTAGGTTGTGGTTTTGATCCGGGAGTTACAGGTGTTTTTACAGCCCATGCCCAAAAACATCATTTCGATGAAATGCATTATTTGGATATTGTAGATTGTAATGCAGGAGATCATGGAAAAGCATTTGCCACTAATTTTAATCCGGAAATTAATATTAGAGAAATTACTCAAAAAGGAAAGTATTGGGAAAATGGCAAATGGGTAGAAACAGCACCATTAGAGTTTCACAAGTCTATCAGCTATCCTGAGATTGGACCGAAAGAATCTTATTTATTGTACCATGAAGAATTGGAATCGCTTACCAAAAACTTCCCTTCCTTAAAAAGAGCCAGATTCTGGATGACTTTCGGGCAGGAATACATTACCCACTTAAGAGTTTTGCAGAATGTGGGAATGACGAGTATTGAGCCAATTATTTATGAAGGAAAAGAAATTGTTCCTTTACAATTTCTAAAAGCAGTTTTACCAGAGCCAAGTTCATTGGGAGAAGGCTATTCAGGAAAAACGTCTATTGGCTGCCAAATAAAAGGAGTGAAGGATGGAGCAGATAAAACGTTCTATGTCTATAACAACTGCGATCATGGAGCGGTTTACAAAGAAGTGAAAGGACAGGCTGTTTCCTATACCACAGGTGTTCCTGCCATGATTGGAGCTATGATGATGCTGACTGATAAATGGATGAAGCCGGGAGTTTATAATGTTGAAGAATTTGATCCGGACCCATTTATGGAACAATTGAATATCCACGGTTTACCATGGAATGAAGAAATAAACCCTGAATTGCCACATGACTATGATTGATCTGAGAAGTGATACCCTCACCAAACCTACGCCTGAAATGATGCAGGCAATGATGTCGGCTGAAGTAGGGGATGAGGTTTTTGAGGAAGACCCGACAGTACGCAAATTGGAAAATAAACTGGCAGAAATGTTCGGAATGGATGCCGGACTTTTTTGCCCTTCCGGAACGATGACCAACCAGATTGCGATCCGAATGCTTACCCAGCCTCAGGATGAAGTGATTTGCGATAAAAGAGCGCATATTTATAATTATGAAGGTGGGGGAATTGCCTATAATTCCCTCATTTCTACCAGATTGCTGGATGGTGACAGAGGGAGAATTACAGCCAAAATGGTAGAGGAAAATATCAATCCTGATGATGTGCATTTCCCTCAAACCAGTTTGGTGGCTTTGGAAAATACCATGAATAAGGGTGGTGGTTGTTTCTATGACCTTTCAGAAATAGAAAAGATTGCCAAGGTTTGTCAGCAAAATGAGTTGAAATTACATCTGGATGGGGCAAGGTTTTTTAATGCCATTGTGGAAACAGGAGAAAGCCCGGCTGATTATGGCAAACATTTCGATTCCATTTCCATTTGTCTTTCCAAAGGATTGGGTGCTCCAATTGGTTCGGTGCTATTAACCAAAAATGAAAACCTAAAGAAAGCGAAAAGAATAAGAAAGACTTTTGGTGTGGGAATGCGGCAGGTAGGTTATTTAGCAGCAGCCGGTTTATATGCTTTGGAAAATAATATAGCAAGACTTAAAGAAGATCATAAAAAGGCAAGAGAGATTGAAGCTACCCTAAAAACCTTATCCTTTGTAAAAGACATCCTACCAGTAGCCACCAACATTGTTATTTTTGAAGTAGATAATTCTGCTACCATGGTGGAGTTGCTCCAGAAAAAAGGCATAAAATCAGTTTCATTTGGTCCACAGCATGTCAGGTTCGTCACCCATCTTGATTTTTCTGATGATATGTTGGAGGAGGCTATTAAGGTTTTGAAGGGGATTTGAGGTTTTGGTTTTCCTTAGTTGGAAACTTACTTTTGTTTGGAAGGTAAGGAAAAATTTTACAATTACTTAAGCCAATTATTAGATTAAAAGCTATGAAAATTTTTAAAATGAGAAATTTACTTTTTCTCAATATTCTGATTTTGAGTATTACCTCAATCAATGCGCAGGTTATAGATAAAAAAAACGTTACTGTTCAGGTACAATGAATAAATATTGGATTAAATACAAATAAAGCAGGTTGATATTCTTGA
>JAHQVQ010000045.1 GCA_019634305.1 Flammeovirgaceae bacterium
CGTTAGCTTTTCCTCTTCCTGCAAAGGAGGAATAAAAGCCTTTAACTCTTCATTTATAACAATCTCCTGAGATGCATGATTTTGGAAGTTCGATTTGAAAGTGGTTTTATTCCCGCTTGATTTGTGCGTATTTTTATAACCACTGAGTAGGGTGTTTACCTTCTTGCTTTTTGCCATAATTTAGGATTATTTCATTTTACAGTTGGTAAGTCTCGAGCATTGTGTCATCTCAATTGTATTTATCTAAAATTTCCATTGCCAAAGATGCATAATTATTTGCTGCATCGGAGTTGGGTGCATGACTAAAAATATCCCTGCCCAAAAACGGAGCTTCACTCATTTTGGTCAGAAATCTAATTTTGGACTTTAATAAATCCTCCGGAAACATTTCCGTCAATTGTTGAACAGTGGCTTCACTGGCAGATACATTCGGTCGATAAAAAGTAATTAGAATTCCCAGACATTCTATACTTTCATTAATTTCTTCCTTCACATCATTATCAATCATATCTTTTACCTCAATCAGACCAGTAGTACTAAAAGCACTTCCTGCCTGGGCAGTAATCAGATACTTGGTTGACGCAGTAACTGCATTTGCCGTAAAAGCACCAATGGAAGGAGGGCAGTCAATCAAAATGAAATCGTAATTATTTCTAATTGGCTTAATTGCCTTTTTAAGTTTATAATTCCTGGTAATATCTGCATTAATCTCATTTTGATAGGCATCCAATTCACTTCCGGAAGGAACCATATCAAAATTCTCATCAATTTCGATAATGGGAAGGGGAGATCCAAATTTGTAACTTTGGTAAATCGTTGGATCACCATCTTCCAACTCTACTCCCAAACCTTCTGTTAAGTTTGCCTGTGCATCATTATCTATCAGCAGCACTTTTTTTCCTAATAGGGAAAGTGCTTTACCCAGATTTATCGTAGTTGTTGTTTTACCAACTCCTCCTTTTCGATTGAGAACTGAAATGATTTCTGCCATTTGAAAGATTATTTATAAGTTTAGATTTACAAAAAAACTAAAAAGCCTTCGGTTTTCCGAAAAAAATGAAGGCTCTTTATTAATTTTAGTTATTCTAAAATTTATTTATATTATACTCTTGAAAAACCCCACATAAATACTTGTTAACCAGTTAGTTACAATCAAATCTACTGCCACAATAGGACTGCAAAAGTGCCATAAGGAGACTGAAAAAATGCCATAACAGGACTGCAAGCTTGCCACAAAGGGACTGTAAACTGTTCAGAAAGGGACTGAAAAAAGCTGCCAAAAGGGGACTGAAAACTGTCAGAAAGGGACTGAAAAGGTACCACAAGGTAAAAGAAATTATAAAGATTTTCATAATAAGTACTGCCAAAAGGGGACTGCATATATACCATAAGGTAAATTTGAAAACTGCCAGAAAGGGACTACAAAACTGCCATAATGGGACTGAAAATGTTCGAAAGGGGACTGAAAAAAGCTGCCAAAAGGGGACTGAAAACTGCCATAAGAGGACTGCAATTTGCCGAAACAGGACTGCAAAACTGCCACAAGGGGACTTAAAAAGTACTAAAGTTCGGGTGCATTTTAAGGAGTTTCAGAGAGTGCCAGGGGCTTAAACTACCCATATTATTTTATTTAAGTGCTATATTAGTTAATATTGATATGAGAAAATTCTAATGATCGGCAAAAACCTTAAAACAAATGGTTGAACATTTAAATTATCCCAATAATTTATTAAAAATTGAGACAGGTCAGCAAGTAACACAACTGAGGTTATTTGATGATGATGGGGGAATAAAACCGGAGTATGCTTCTGTAATAAACAGGTCAATTGATAAAGTACTTGAGCTGAATAAAAAGGATGAAAATCTATATGCAGTAGAATTTCCGGTAGATATTGAGTCCAAACTGGATTCAAGAATCAGGGCAAAAGTTACCAAGGAATTAACTGGAAGTGACATCAGAATGTTCACTAGTGTTTTGGCTTTGGCTCAACTTGCCATTAGAAATAATGAGTTATACTTCTTTGAAAAGACCAATCAAGCTTATTTTGAATTTACACTTGATGCTTTATATGAATATGCTGGTTTGAAAAAATCGAAACATGGTAATTATAGTAAGGAGAAGAAAAAAATGGTGGATGATGCCTTGTTGAGGTTGCACCGAAAAGAATTTCTGGTTCCTCATCAGTATGAAGATAAAGAGAAAAAGGTAAGTGGTTTTGATATTGTTCCTTTATTGCAAATCCATGGAGTGGAAAACTGGGAGATGAAGGAAAACAGAACTAAAAAGCAGGTTTATAAATTAACAGTAAGTGGTATCTTTTTTAATATCCACCAGAAGGAAAAGCATACTTATTTTAATTTGCCTGGTGATTTGAATGCGAAGCTTAGGGAAATAAATACAGGAAGACCAAATGTGGGTATTGAGCTTTTCGTGAAATCATTGTATCAGGTTATTCATTGTTCGAAAAAGCCAATAGTGGAGTACTCACATAATCGGTTAATCGAGATTATGAAGTTAAGGACTCATAGAAAAACAAGGGCTGAAGCGACTATCATGAAAGCTTTCGATACTGCTGAAAAACTGGGGATTATTAAAGGATATAAGCGTGAAAAATCACATAGAAGTTTAAAATATGTGATTGAGCTGAACCTAAATACATTTAAGGAAGCGTCTTAAGTGGCAGTACTTTTTTATTTTGGGAAATGATGTCTTACTAACAATTAGTTGTTGCAAAATTGAATAAATATAATTTTGAATAACCACTTAAATGATGAATGAAATAATTCTGTTCGATAATAGTGAGATCCGCAGGGTTTGGAATGAGGATAAAAAGGAATGGTACTTTGCTGTACCTGATGTGATTGGTGTACTGTTAGAAAGCAAAGATCCTAAAGCTTATTGGAGACAATTAAAAAAGAGAGAACCCCAGATCGTGACGGTTTGTCACGATCTGAAAGTACTTTCTTCAGATGGAAGAAAATATAAAACCTCCTGTGCAAATAAAGAGGGTCTTTTTAGAATAATACAATCTTTATCTTCCAAAAAAGTTGAACCTTTTAAACTTTGGCTGGCAAAAGTAGGGAGCCAACATGTGGACGAAAAGGTGAATAAGCGATTAACTGCTTTTAATAAATTAAAGCAATCTCAGGGAAAATTTAAAGAAACTGCCAAGGGTAGGGGAGTAGATGATCTGGGATTTAAAAGAGTATTGAAAGCTGGGGATGAAATCTTATTTAATACGAAAGAATTAAAAGAAAAATTTGGGATTTCAGATGATGAAGATGCGGATACTAAAATGCATGAAATCTTATTAAAAGGAAAAGATTATTTTACATCAATTTCCGATTTTAATGTTATAAAAGAAGATGTAGAAGGAGAGGAGGACATTAAAGAAGTACATAAGCAATCTAATAAATGGTTGAGGGATAGTATAAAAGAGGGAATTGGCAGGAATCCGGAGGAAATCCCTCCACAAGAAAATATTAAAAAATTGAAAGAGTAGAGGAAACCAAATATATTCAGCCGATGAGGTTTTTTGCTGAAAGAAAGATTTAAAAAATTAAAATGATATTCTTGGCAAATGCTTAAATTTGTTGAAGAAAAAAGGCGAAAAGAAATGCAAGAAGAAATACCACCAGAAGGCTATACAGAATACGAAATGACTGTGGAGGAATATGAAGAGATTTCCACATTGACTAAGGGAAATAACCTAGGCGAAATTCCTGATAGTAAACTGATAACTTTCTGGAAAAGACTTGGGAAAAAATATAAATTTGATTGGGAAACCGGAAAAGCAAGTCCTAAAAGAGGGAAGTATTTTCTAGCAGTTCCTGAGAGTAATTAGGAATATTTAAATAGAAGAAATAGTTATAAAACCCCTGAACAAAAGCAGGGGTTTTTTATTTGATATAGTTTTTGAAAAGATGGTATTACATATCCGTAGTGTACTTATTTTAAATGACGATTTCTAAATGCCAGCGGATTTTCATTGGTTATTCTTTTAAAAATTCTGTTGAAATAGGACAGACTTTCAAAACCACTGTCAAAGCTGGCCTCACTTACATTACTACCCAATAAAAGCATCTTTTTTGCCTGCCCGATCCTATATCTATTTAAGAAATCGGTGAATGTATAGCCGGAAGCTTTTTTAAAAACCCTGCAAAAAGCAGCTTTAGTCAAGTTAGTTAAACTGGCGACTTCATCCACACCAATTTTATGTTTATAATGCTGATCGATATAAACATAAACCTGCCTGAGTTGGTTTTGCTCCTTCATATTAAATTGATTTATTACGGGTTGATCGTGTAATAATTTTTTTTCACCACTTTCTGCCAAATCCTGAAAAATATGGAGGACTTCCAAAAATTGTTGGAAAGGGGTTAATTGGTGAAATTTTTTCATTATTCCTCCTACTTTTTCCTTACTTTTTCCCGAAAAAGCAACTCCATATTGTGATAATTGAAATAGCTTTTTAATAGAAGTAAGTTCGGGAATATTTTCAAATACCTGCTGAACGAAAGTAGGATGAATTTGAAGAACTACTTTTTCATAATCAGTTTTCACACCATAATCAAAATTGAGATGTGGAATATTTGAGCCAATTAATACCAAATCACTACCAAAATATTTGGAGGTATGTCTACCAACATGCCTGGTTCCATTAGCACCATCTATATACACCAGTTCAAATTCCGGATGAAAATGCCAGAAAAACAAATCACTTAGCCTGGGATTGAGTAATAATTTAAAAGAGCTATTCGCATCTGGAGTGATATTTTCAAACTGAGTTTTCATTTTATTGTCTTAAATATGCTTTTGGATGATAAATTTATTTAAAAATATCAATATTGTACAAATATGAAGCAAAATGGAGGTAGAATAGCGGTAGGGGTGAAGTTATATTTGTATAGATTCAATAGTAAATAAAACTGAGATGAAAATGGAAAATACAAATCAAACCATGACTACTACGCAAATTCCCAATAATGCTCATAAAGAAATTCCTGGGAATCCATCTACAGCCAAAACCAGTAAAATTAAGTTGAATGATAGAAGCAACGGAAAACCACTCCGAGTTTTAAGTGAAGAAGATTGGCAATTTTGGAAACACAATGGTTATGTGGTGGTGAAAAATGCAGTTTCAAAGGAGCAGGCCGCCAGTACAGCAGAATTTCTATGGGAATTTGAAGAAAAAAAACAGGAAGCTCCTTCTACCTGGTATACCCCACCCAGGGCGGAGATGCAAATGAAAGAACTGACTGGAACAGGAATGGTGGAGGTTTACAACAATCAGCATTTGTGGAATAATAGGCAATCTCAAAAAGTGTATGATGCTTTCGTAGATATTTGGGGAACAGAAAAACTTTGGGTGACTATTGATAGGGCCAACCTGAATTTCCCACTTCGACCGGGATTTGAATATAAAGGGTTTATTCACTGGGATTATGATCCTGAAACCAAGCCCCAAAATGTACAGGGAGTTTTAGCCTTAGCAGACCAGACAGATGAAAATATGGGTGGATTTCAGTGTATTCCCGAGCTTTATAGAAATTATGATACCTGGAAATTGACTCAGCCAGCAGATAGAGATCACTTTAAACCAAATATTTCCGGGCTGGAAGAACATTTGGTAAAAGTGGAACTGGAAGCAGGTGATTTATTAATCTTCAACAGTTCGCAACCTCATGGAATAAGGCCAAACTTATCAAAAGATAAGGTCAGAATTGCTCAATATATTTCCATGATGCCGGCTGAGGAAGATAATGAAGAATTAAAAAACTGGAGGATAAAATCCTGGAAAGAAAGAATTGCTCCTGAAGGATATGCTTTTCCTGGTGATCCAAGGAATTGGGAACAAAAGAAATATAAAACAGCAGAATTGAATGAATTGGGTGAAAAATTATTGGGTAAGAAAAAATGGTAATATAAGTATCAATGGATTTAGAATTAAAAAATAAAACAGCTTTAATAACTGGATCAACTTCAGGAATTGGATTTGCCATTGCAAAATTAATGGCGAAAGAAGGAGTGGAGGTGGTATTAAATGGAAGAAGTGCTGAAAAATTGGAGAAGGCCAAATAAAGGATTCTGGAGGAAATTCCAAATGCCCAGTTGAAAGGGCTGGTTGCTGACTTTTCTAATAAGGAAACTGCAAATGAAATTATGGTTCAATTAGAAAGTATTGATATTCTGATTAATAAATAGATGTGCAGAATTAAATATACTTAATATAGTATTGGCATTTATACTTCTCAGTCATTCGAAGAAACTCCGGATGATGACTGGTATAATTTATTTGAAGTAAATGTGATGAGTGGAGTAAGACTTTCCCGACATTATTTACCAATAATGAAGCAAAAAGGGTGGGGGAGAATAATTTTCGTTTCGAGTGAATGTGCTCATCTGGTTCCTGAAGATTTAATTGCTAACAGTATGATGAAAACTGCCTTGTTGAGTATTTCAAGGGGATTGGCTCAAACTACAAGTGGGACATCAGTAACAGTGAAAAGTGTTCTACCCGGATCTACTTTGTCTGAAGGAGCAGAAGAATTTTTAAAGACTCAAGCTAAAAAGATCAAATTTCCAAAAAAGAAGTGGCAGATAATTTTTTCAAAAATGTGAGAATTAGTTCATTAATCCAGCGCTTCATTACCGTAGAGGAGATTGCCCAAACAGTTGTTTACTTATCCAGTCCCCTTTCGGCAGCTACAAATGGAGCAGTTATAAAATTAGATGGAGGTAGTGTTGGTGGCATTTTTTAATGAGATGAAATTTAATTTTATGCAAAATTGTAATTGACCTAAATTAATAGTTAGATATCCTATCTAGATCAGACCGACAACTCCAATAGATAAAAATAAGGAATAAAATTTAATCTGGTGGAAACTGAAATTTCTTTAATCTAAAAGATATCAAAGTCTTTTTTATTGCATAGGTAAGGTATTACCATTTCGTCAATTTAAAATTTTTCGGACTAAAAATTCATGGATAAACAAGAAAGTCAATTCTAATTATGGGATAAATTCCCATAATTGTAATTACAAGTCATTGATAATCAGTTTTTTATAAAAAGGCACAAAGTTAGAATTTTATATTTGTATCTAACTGATAAACAGACTATAAAAAAACTATTTTGTTTCTTTTAAAAAAAAATGTTATGAAAAGCATTAAAAAAGCACTTTTTATATTACTGATTTTTACTACAAACAACTTATTAATTGCCCAGCAATTTGAAAGGCAATTATTAAAAGGTAAGAAAGAATTTTATCAAGGAAATATAAAAACAGCATACAATTATTTTCTAGAAGCACTTTATCAGGACCCGAATAATATCGAGGCAAAGTATTATGCGGGGATTTGTCATTTAAAATCACAATCTCCTATAAAAGCTCTAGAATATGTAGAAGAAGTAAAAAAATACGCTGAAGATGAATTTGAAGGCCTTCCATTTTATTTAGCCACAGCATATTATCAAAACCTAAAATTTGATAAAGCAGCTGAAATACTCGAGCAGGTTAGCAATTCCTCGGAATTAAAACAGGAAAAATTAAGATTAGAGCAATTAATTAATCATGCTAAGCAATTTTATAAGGAGAAAAACCATGTAATAGTTAAAAACATGGGACCAAATGTAAATACCCCAAATAGAGAGTATAGTACAATTATATCTTCCAATCATAAAACTATTTTATTTACATCAAAAGCGTCCAACTTAATTGAAAACCAAAGCACATCAGAAGATGAAAACATTTTTACCACAAATATAGATGATGAAACCTTGGAATGGAATAAACCACAACCTATAAAAAACATGAATTCTAAGGGTAATGATGCAACAATACAATTATTCGACAATGATAAAAAAATGGTGACTTATCATAAGGGAAATTTACATATTTCAGAGTTTAAAAATGGTAAATGGCAAAAAGGAAAAGGGATAAATGGCGTAAACACTCCATCATATGAAGCGCATTGTTTCATTGCAGATAATGGTAACACCATTTATTTTTCATCAAATTATGGAACTAATGATGCGGATCTTGATCTTTATTTTAGTACTAAGAATGAAGATGGAATTTGGTCGAAGCCACAGTCATTAAACATTTTAAATACCCTTTATGATGAAGATTCCCCCTTTCTTGCAGATGATGGGACGCTTTATTTTAGTTCCAAAGGGCATTCCTCAATGGGTGGATTTGATATTTTTAAAACAAGATATGATTCACTTTCCGAAACGTGGGAAAAGCCCCAAAACCTTGGAGTACCTATAAATTCAGTTTTTGATGATATTTTTTATGTTAATTATGGGAAGTTGGCTTACTTTTCATCTTGTCGACCTGGTGGTTTTGGTGATTCGGATATCTATTATTCTTATTTATTCGACAAAGTTAAAATGAAAGGGAAGTTGGTAGAAAAACACTCCCAAAAACCTATACCAGATGGGAAGATACTTGTTAAAAACGGGAAAAAACTAGTTTATGAAACAATTACAGATAAACATGGTGAATATGAAATAATTATTCCAATTGAAGAGGAAATTGAAATTTCCATCATCAAATCTGATGAGTTGCTTCAAAAGGAAAAATATATAGTAAAAGTTTCTTTTAAAGATGTAAATAATAATACATACGACTTTGAACTTGATGTTAACAATTTTGGAGATGAAATTCCAATTGCAAACCAGAAAATTTATTCTAATACAAAGAAGATAAAGCTAGCCGCAATAAATGATTGGGAGGAAAATGATATTTTAGTTTCAGATGATTTATCTCCAAAAATTGAATTATCAATTGGTGGTGAGGATACAGAGAGTTTTAAAGAAGATCTTAAGCCAGAAATATCAGAATCACAGATAAGAAGTCTTTTTCAAGGAAAGAGTGTCAATTTATATTTTGATCATGATAATACAATTATTAAGGAACAATTTTATGATAAATTAGATCTAATTGCTGATTATTTATTTAAAAAACCTGAAATTGTTATTGAAATTGGAGGCCATACAGATAACCAAGGAGTGGACTCTTATAATTTAAAATTGTCGAATCAAAGAGCAAAAGCAGTGGCTCTTTATTTCATAGAAAAAGGAGTTTCAAAAGACAGGATTATTGCTAAAGGTTATGGAGAAACTTCACCAATTGCTTCAAATGATGATGAAGACAAAGGAAGAGAATTAAACAGACGAGTTGAAATAAAAAAAATTGGCCAAAACTCCATGAATTTAACAACAAAAAAATGAGGTTTTTAGACAATTGATGATATTTAAAATTACAGGAAAATTCTTTGATTCAAGGATTACTCTAAAATGAGAAGTATTGACAACCGAGGTGTTTACTTTTGGAATTCAATTGTTAAGTTACCTTTTTAGGGTAAGAATAACTTTTTGTCTGGTAATATTCACAATAATTGAACTCATTTTCAATCAGTTATGAAAAAATTTCACCTTGGTAATTTTGTCATATGACTTAAAAATTTCTAGTTTATTTATATAAAAACTACAATTAAGGTAAAAATAAAATGGAAAAGTGTTGACTCATATATTAATAAAAACTACATTTGAGGTAAATATAGAAAATTATGAGTAAACATCATTTAGGAGAATTTGAAGAAGTAGTGATGCTAACCGTGGCTATCTTGAGTGGAAAAGCCTATGGAATTGCAATAATTGATGAATTGGAGACTCGCCTGAACCGAAAAGTGAGCATTGGAGCCTTACAAACTGTATTGAGAAGGTTGGAGAAAAAAGGATATCTAAGTTCGGAATTAGGAGAAGCTACTCAGGAAAGAGGAGGGAAGCGGAAACGATTTTTTAAGGCGACCAATTATGGTATTCAAATATTAGAAGAAACGAAAAAGCAGCGAATGAGTCTGTGGAATGCTATTCCAAATTTATCATTTAACAGCTAATTGATGGCCACTCAAAAAAGTCAACTACCAAAGCCCCCTAGATGGATACATGCCTTTTTCCGCTTGTTCTGCCATCCCGATTACCTGGAAGATATAGAAGGAGATTTATATGAAAGATTTGAAAGAAATTTGGGAGCAGATGGAAGGAAAAAAGCCAAATGGAGATATCTGCTTGATGTCATCCAATTATTCAGGCCAGGAATTATACGGTCAATTGAAGGAAATTATCATTTAAATTATTACGGAATGTTCAAGACGTTTTTAAAATCAGGTTGGAGAAGTTTTGTGAAATATAAAGTCAATTCTCTGATCAATGTATTTGGGTTATCCATTGGGATTGCAGCCACCCTTCTATTATACCTCATTATCGATTTCGAGCAATCATACGATAAATTCCATGCGGAATCTGAAAATATTTACCGCCTAGCAGATAAAAAACCAGATGGAAATCTCTCCACATTGGTTGTTACGCCCCTTTTACCAAATTTAAAAAAAGATTATCCAGAAATTGTGGCAGGTACTCGATTTTACGATTCTGAAGATATTTTTACTTTTGGAGAAGAAGGAATGTATTTATCATTTGGTGTGGTAGATCCGGATTTTTCTTCAATTTTCTCTTTTCAAACCATTCATGGTGACTTGGAATATGGACTTTCTGAACCTGGTAAAATTGTAATTACTCAAGAGGTTTCTCAAAAATTATTTAATTTTAAAAACCCTGTTGGAGAAGTATTGACAATGAAAGAATTGGAGATGGACTTAATAATTGAAGCTGTGGTGAAAAATCCACCGTCCAATTCCACCATTCAATTTGATGCACTTGTTTCCTGGCCTTCAAGTCCGAATGTATTAGATGAAGATCAAATGGGAAATTGGTACAATACATTTATGACTGCATATGTAAAATTGGCCTCAAACGTTTCATCGGTAACATTAGAGGAAAAAACAGCATCATTTACTGATCAGTATTATTTACCTGATCGAAAATCTAATTTGGTCACTTTTTTACCATTAGAAAAGGAACATGCAAGAATCTCCCAGAATGACAGCACGACCAAGGTCTTGGGAATTATTGCCTTTGCTATTCTACTAATTTCATGTATTAATTTCATTAATTTGTCTATTTCTCAATGGCTGACAAGGACCAGAGAGATCGGGGTAAGAAAAGTCCTTGGTTCTTATAAAACTCAGTTGGTGTTTCAGTTTTTGGTAGAAGGATTTTTTACTACTGGAGTTTCGGTAATATTTGCCCTGATGATAGTATATAGCATATTACCTGCAGTAAATAATTATTACAATTTGGGAATTCAATTGGATATGGTGAATAATCTATCTTCTATCTTTTTCATTGTTTTAGTCTGTTTTTTGGTAGGAATGATTTCCAGTATTACTACAGCATTGGTTATGGCCAATGTTCAGGTAATTAAATCTCTTAAGGAAAAAATAAAGTGGAGCGGTTCTGGTCAATGGCTACAAAAGGGGCTTATTATTTTCCAGTTCGGAATCTCTCTGGTGTTTATTGCAGGCACAATGGTAATCTGGAAACAGATTGACTACATGAAGTCTTATGACCTTAATTTTAAGGGGGAAAATATTGTTTCTATTTTTGCTTACTCCGGTTATTTTAAAGATCCTGAAAAAGCAGAACAGCACCTCCAGCGGCTGAGAGAGTCTTTGCCAAACAAGGCGGCAATTGAGGAAATCTCTCTTAGCCAAAATGTTCCAGGAAAATATTGGGACAATTACAATTGGTTTGCAAACCTGGATTCTAATGGAGTTGATGGACTCTCCTTAAAGCAAATTACAGTAGACCACAATTATTTCGACTTACTGGATATTAAAATTATTCATGGCAGAAGTTTTTCCGACTCTATAAAATCAGATGAAAAGCGACTGATTATCAATGAAAAAGCCATGAAATTATACGGATGGACAGATCTGGAAAACAAATTTCTTAAACCAGGAGGTTGGGGAGATGGGGCAGAAGAATGGGAGGTGATAGGGGTTGTGGAAGATTATCATTATCGATCCCTAAAAGAATCGGTTGAGCCTCTTGTTCATTTTTATAGTTCTACTACTACCAACCGTCTTTTGGCAAAATTGAACCCGACCATGTATCAGGAAGGTATTCAGATTTTGGAGGAATCCTGGCAAGAGTTAGGTGCCTACCAGCCATTTAAATATAATTTTGTTGATGAGGAATTCAATCAACTTTATAAAACCCATGAGAGAATGGGAATGACTACTATGACATTTTCCGGCATTGCCGTAATCATTGCCCTTTTAGGTCTTTTCAGCATAACCACATTTATGATGAGACAGCGGAAAAAAGAAATTGGTGTGAGAAAGGTGATGGGAGCAACGGTTTTAAATATCATTATGCTGGTTTCGAAAAGTTTTATAATGCTTATTGGAATAGCTTTCCTCATTTCAATTCCAATAATCTATTTTTTGTCAAAAGAATTTTTAGCAGAATTTACTTATCAAATGGAATTATCTCCTGCCATTTTTATGCTTTCAGGAGGTATTTTATTCCTTCTGGCATTATTAGTCATCAGTTGGCAATCTTTAAAAGTTGCTTCAAATAATCCGGTTAATTCTCTTACTGATGAATAGTAAAATTTCCAGATTAAAGGAATTATGGGATTTAAGTTCTGAAATCTCTAAATTAAGGTCATCATTTAATTTGATCTTAATTTAGAGATTTCATGAATAAGAAACCATCCGAAAAGGAAAAGATGCTTTCAGGGAAACCTTATAAAGCATTTGGACAAGAACTTTTAGCAGAAAGAGCTGCTGCCAGAAAATTGGTTTGGGAATTTAACAACCTACCTCCTGATGAAATAGAGAGGGGAACGGAGCTTATCCAAAAGTTATTTGGAAAAACGGGAGAAAACTTTGTGGTAGAGGGTCCATTCCAATGTGATTATGGCTATAATATTCATATTGGGGAAAATTTCTTTGCCAATTACAATTGTGTGATCCTTGATTGTGCTAAAGTTGAAATTGGTGATAATGTCCTGATAGCCCCAAATGTTGGAATATATACAGCCGGACATCCGGTTCATCCAGAACCAAGAGCTCAGGAATATGAATTTGCCTTTCCTATTACCATTGGCAATAATGTTTGGATCGGAGGAAATGTGGTGATCAATCCTGGAATTTCTATTGGTGATAACACTGTGATAGGAGCTGGAAGTGTAGTTACCAAAGATATTCCTTCAAATGTGATAGCCTTGGGAAACCCTTGTAAAGTTTTCAGGGAAATTACCAAAGAAGATAAATTCACTACTAGACAAAAATACTTTTAGGGTTCCTATAAGCAGTCAACATGTCGATGGTTTGGCTGATAAAATAGCGACAGAATTTCTTGAAATTGTTATATTTTAGTGCCACTGTATCTAATCCCCATCTGAAAGCAGAGA
>JAHQVQ010000046.1 GCA_019634305.1 Flammeovirgaceae bacterium
ATTTTCATTTCCATGATAATCGGAACTCTCCAATAAAATTGAATTCACAAAGTAATCTCTTAATTGGAGATACATACTTACTGGAGTGTAGGTATCAGCCAGTAGTTTTTTGTGCTTGGTGGTAATTTTAAATCTTTTCAATTTCTTTAAGTTTTGATAAGAATATTAAAAAAAAAGGCCTCTTGAGTGAACAAGAAGCCTTCTTACGTATATCTTTAAAATACTACAATAGAATCCCGCCCACATTGAATTTTCCAATGTACCACTGCCAAAACCAGAATCCATATTGAGATTTAATTTTTATCATCAAACAAAAAAAGTCAGGTTAATCGAATAATCCAAATGCTAATAGGGATTTTTTTAAGATATTGGAAATAAACGCATGAAGTTTATTCCTTATATTGCTTTAACATCTTAAGGAAAGCCTTTGCTTTTCTGTAGCCAGGTTGAGCATCCGCGGTTTTCATTTTTTCATCCAGCAATACAATTGTAGGATAACCAGTAACATCGAAAGCATTGGCCAAATCGCCTTCAGCAAGAGTTTTTCCATGGAATTTTATCATTTTATCACTTTCGGCATTTAGCTTCACTGCATAATAATGCTGATTCACATAATCTACTACATCCGGGTCAGTAAAAGTGGTTCTGTCCATTAATTTACAGTACCCACACCATGAGGTATACACATCAACAAAAATTTTCCTTGGTTCCTTTTTTGAAAGTCGCTGAGCTTCATCAATGGTCACCCATTTGATTTGCTTTACTTCGCTTACCTCTTTTTTAGGATTAGATGAAAAACCAAGAATTATAAAAGCCACCATCAAACTGGTTGTTGAGAATAAATAACCTTTGATTTTTTTCATTAATTTTATTTTTAACACTTTAAGAGCATATTAAAATTTTCCCTTTTCGATTACAAATATCCATTTAAAGAATTCTTCCTGGACACAAAACAATTATAACACAGTAGCCAGTGCACCTATTAACAAATCTAAATTTAGTCTAGTGCCTTTCTATTTTGTAACAAAAATCCCAATTGGAAAAAGAGATTCCAGCTTCCTTTGCCTTCATTATTTTCGTAATAGTTTAGGTTGGCACTTACTGGGCCTAAAAAGGAATGGTAGACCAATGCCAGTGAATTTACCATTCTGGCATCAAGCTTTTCGCTGAATTCCTGATCCACTACTGGGTTTCCATTTTCTGGGGGAACTATTGGTGTTAGGTCTGTATAAAGAAACACTTCCGCTCTAAGGTCCAATAATGAGGTAATACTGACTATATTTTTTAATCCCGCTGCAACATAATTATAGCTTCTATATTGCAACAAAAACAGTCCTCTGCTATCACTGAGAGGATAAAATTGTTGCGCATTTATTTTGGAGGCTTTGTAATTACTGAAAAATGGCTGATTGGAAATCATTCCTTCTCCAAAGGTTCCTAAGGTATATTTACCGAGTGGGAAATACTGTTCACCACTCATTTTAAGCCTAAACCAATCATGATTATTGGTTTGGGGATCTTTCAGTCCTTCTATCCCTGAATTCCTGGAAACTGCTCCGGGTAAAAATCGTTCCTGCCCAGTGATATATTGAACTGAAGTTTCAAAAAAATGACCTCTATTGGCAAATTGTTTTTTATTCAAACTATTTCGGTAATAACCTAATTTACCTACAATTCCATCAAATTTGGTCTGGCTTAGGGAATCCACATCTACCAAATTTTCGAAGGGGAAATATTGATCAATATTGGCAAAATAATCCATTGAAAAAGCTAGTTTTGATTTTCTACCTGTGGAAATCCCAAATTCTCCACCCAATTTTAAATCTTTTGACAAAACAAAACTTTGTAGGGCTTCTACATTATTGAATAAACCTTTCCCTGCCCTGTAATCCCATTGGTTAAATACAAAATGTGGACTGATATAGATGGGAAGCTTTGAGGGTGGTCTGATAAAAACTTTAAAATCAGTTGAAAAATAAAAAGCTCCTGTATATAGATTGAGATCAAATCTATAATCAGAATCTTTCATCAAGTTATAATCCAATCCAAAAAATAATTGAGTGGTTGCTCTATTGGTAAGTGCTCCCCCCAATTTCATTTTGAAATTATTATTGGGTTTGGTTTTTAAATTAAAATCGTAAACCTTCTTATCTGGAATATAATCAAAATTGGGGAAGAGTGCTTCGAAGTTGTCAGATTCTGCCAAATGGAAATACATATCCCTTACTTTTTCCAAATTCTGCTTATTTTCATTTAGCAGTTTTTCTTGATTTAAAATGTAGTTACTTAAGGAATCTGTTAAAGAACTAATCCTTGTTTCTCCAATTTCTAATTCGGGGATTCCACCTCTAAATAAATCTCGCTTTTTTTGAATTTCTTTGGGATTTGCTCTCCTGCTTAGTTTATTTTTAATAAGGTTTACCCTTTCCATCCCAATTTCATAACCGGCATCCAACAGTTCTTTTGCATATTCAAAATCGAAGGAAGAAAATCCATCTAGATTTGGATGAATGTAAACACCATTTTCAGTGGCCAATACCGTATCACTTTTGGATACCAAAATGTAGGACATTAAATCGGGCAGGTAATATTCATCATTGCCATAAGGATACTCTTGAAGCGTATTGCTGGAAACATTTACCCCAATGGTAAAATCAGGATTAAATATTTTTTTAGCATCTTCAATGGGGAAATTATTATAAATCCCCCCATCAAATAAGTACCTGTCACCTACTTTTACCGGACTAAAAACAAGGGGAATATTCATACTGGCCCTAACAGAATTGGCCAGATTCCCTTCTTCCAGTACTACTGGAACCTGGCTAAACACATCCGAAGTGACACATCGGAATGGGACAAACAGGCTATCAAAATCGCCATTTACTTTGGATGAAGCCGGAGTTAGTAATTCTGCTAAGGCAAAATTCAGTGCAGCATCATTTATAAAAGAAGATTTAAGATTTACCCCAAACTTTTCATGAATTCCCAGCTTCAGACTAACAATGGTGGGATCAGCCTGATTTTCATAAAAAATATTTCTATAATCATCATGAAATTTGCCTTTTACCCAGTTTTGGAATTCCTCTGAAAGTACAATTTCTTCCATTTCCTCTACAGAATATCCAGCTGCATAAAAACCAGCAATTACTCCTCCCATAGAAGTTCCAATCACATAATCAATCGGGATATTATTTTCTTCAAGCGCCTTAATTACACCTAAGTGGGCGATTCCAAGTGCCCCTCCGCCACTCATTACCAGAGCTACCTTTTCACTCTGGCAGTAGGATTCGGTTGAAAGGAAGCCTATATTAAAGAAAATAAAAATCAAAAGGAGTTTTCTAAGCAACTGTACTACCAAAATTTATTCGAAATTTAATTTGAATAGTTATTTTTAAAAGATTACTATTTAGATTTTAGGTCTACCTTCATCCAACTCTTTAAGAACGGCTTTATCTCTTCCATACACATCCTCCTTAAAATATAATTTTCCATCAGGATGAATCTCAGCAGTCCAATAAAGTAGGATAACATCTAATTTTTCCTTTAAGAAAATACTTTTGGTTTTATTGGTTTTAAGGATCTCCTGAATTTTTTCCTGATTGTATTTCACAGGATCATCTAACAATTTTTCTGCTAAAATCAATGGATTTTCCACTCTGACACATCCATGGCTATAGGCCCGGGAAGTTCTGGAAAAAAAACTTTTACTCGGTGTATCATGCAAATAAATTGAATAAGAATTAGGGAAAATAAATTTCACTCTTCCTAAAGCATTATGATCACCCGGCTTTTGTCTTATCATATAAGGAAATTTACTTATAGTTAATGAAGATTGATCGAGTGAATTTTGGGAAATTATATTTCCGCTGTAGTCCACTATTTCCATTTGATTGGAATTAATATAATTAGGATCAATTCTCATTTTTGGTAGTGTTTCTTTTTCCACAATACTTCTGGGAACTGTCCAAGTTGGATTAAATACAATGTATTTTATTTGGTTCTTAAACACTGGCGTTTCATGGTATTTCTTGCCCACAACTACATTAGTATGCCAAACTTCTTCTCCATCTTTAATTAGGAATAATTCGAAGCCAGCAATATTCACAATTAAAAAATCCTTACCCAGATTTCCCATTACCCATCTTGACCGTTCCAGGTTTACTCTAATCTGATTTTTCCGGTCTTCAACAGGAACATTCATCGCATTAAGGGTCATTTTTCCTATTGCACTATCTACATCTAAACTGTAATGGCTTTGAAATCTTGCCACTGCATCTGCCATTTCCCTATCAAAAAATTCGTCTACCCTTTTCTCATTTGATGTTATGGAATCGAGAATAACTAAATCTGCGAAGGGAATGGACATTCCCATATCGGGTAAAAACCCTTCTGCTGCCAGTCTTTTTCTCACCGCTTTTACCCTTTCGTTTACCATTCCATGCCTTAATGTTTCTCCTTCTGAGATTCTCTCCCAACCTCCTTTTATGGAAATTTCCATGTAATGCGCCAAATACTCCTTTAGACCTTTATACATGGTTCCCTGGGGTTTTAAAGTCTCCAAAATTTGAGGAATTTTATTGTTTGCAATACCATCCTGCAATATTCCTAAGGTATCTCCATTAAAAACTCTTTTCTGAAGGTTCCATGTAGATTCCAGCTTTTCGGGGTGTACTTTTCCATCAAATAAATGTTTGGCATATAGTAATACAGCATCCGTTAGCAATAAATCGAAATGAGCTTCGGTATTTGGGTTTGGATTTTCAACACTATCAATTTCTGCTTTTAATTTTTTTAATATATCGATGTGATAGTCGGCAGGATTAAGTCCTTCAAAGTCAGCTCTTTCTATAGCTTTCATGGTAGAATCTATCGATTCATCTGATACCCAACCTTTTTCAAAATTTCTGGTTTCATAAAAAATTGGTAGAATAGTCTTAGAAAAAACAGCCACCCCTTCTACTTCAATACTTTGCTTTTCGTGTAGCGTTATGATAATCCTTTTAATTTCAAAAGCGGTTTCATTTTCTATTTGGGAGAAAACTTTAAACGAAAATGAGATACCCATAATAATGGGGAGAAATAGAAACTTTAGTTTAAAAAGCGGGTTTTTCATTTTGAGTTAATTGATCAAAAAAATAATTGATTTGAGTAAAATGCTGAAATGGTAAGTTATATTTTAAAATATTGTTTCTATTATCCATTATGCCATTCAAAATTAGTATAATTTAAATTCTATTATTGTAATAGAACCTTTATTGATTAGTAAAAAGACCTATTCGCAAATAAAAAATCAGTTTTTCAAATTGTTTTGGAAATGAATTTGGTTGGCATAATTGGAAATAATATTTTTGGCATAACAGTTAACCGATATTCGGAATAAATTTATGCCATCCAACAATTTTTCCATTATTTTTTTATTATAATTTAGATAAAACGATTGCTCTAAATCGTATTTTTAGAGTCTGCAAATGCAGTTTTTTATAATGAATCCATACATGACTGACGATTTTTTTCAATTTTTATCCCAAAAATTTAAGGATAAAGAAGAAGACCAAATGGTAAAGATTTGGCTTCATGTGCAGTCATTAGACGAAAACACCTATATTAATTGCATTAACATAATTAATAGGTTTAACGATAATGGGAAATTTGAGATTACGGTTACCCATTCTGGTAAAACTTTTAAAAAAGATCCAACAAAGTTTAAATTAAGCCAGCCCTTTGACCAAGCATTGAAAGATAAGTATCTCTTAAAAACCAAAGACCATTTCTTTTTATCAGAGGCTTCCAAAAAACATATTAAATTTTCTGAAAAAGGACTTAACCTGGCTTTTTATCATACGGATATCGATTGCTTTATTGCAGATCCAAAAGATTTAGAAAATGGTGAGAAACAAAATCAAAAAATCATTCAACAAATTGCTTTAGGATTGGCAAGTGATGGATTAGCAGTGTTACTGGATTCTAATGAAGATATACTGTCAAAATCCTCTTTCTTTTCGAAAATTGGAGATAATTTATTTAGAAAAACCGGAGATAACTTTCCTACCAATAACTCTGAACTTCTTGCCGCCAGAGCATTGGTAATAAGTTTACAAAGTGAGCTTAAACAAAAAGACCAGGAATTTGAACAACTTAACAATGAAATAGAGGCCTACAATCACGAATTGGAAGCTTCAAATGAAGAGTTGAGAGCGACAAATGATGAAATTGTTTCAACTTATTCTGAATTATATAAAAGTAATGAAGCACTTAAAATCAGTGAAAATCTTATTAATGCTGTTTTTAATACAGCCTATATAAGCATTTGTATTTTAGATAAATATGGGAATTTTGTTAAAGTAAATAAAGATTATTGCAAGTTACTTGGGTATGCAGAGAAAGAGTTAATTAATCAGCATTATTCCCTGGTTACAACACATTCTAACATCAGTGATGCAGAGCTTTTATTTAAAAAGATTCTGAAAAGCGGTAAGAGTAATGTAATAGAGACAAAATCGGTAAAGAAGAATGGTGAAGTGATAGAGGTTTTGTTATCCTCCTCGGTAATGATACTGGAAAATGGGGAAAAATCGGTTGTGAATACAGTAAGAGATATTACTGAAAGTAAGCACCTCAGGAATCTTCTTGATACTACTCTTGAAACTTTTAAAATAGCTGGCTGGGATTATGATATCCTCAATGAGCAATTTACCTTCACCAAGGAACTTTATCATATTTATGATTTAGAAGAAGGAGAAAGCCTTGATGAGACAGTTTCTTATAGTGTGATGGAGGAGGAGGAAGAATCATTAGTAAGAACTTTAATACGAGAATCCATAATTAAGGGAGAAAAAAGAGAAATTGAGGTCCAAATAATTACTGGTAAAGGGAAAAAGAAATGGATTAAAATTACAACAAACCCAATCCAGTCACTAGGAAAAACCTATGAGCTTTTTGGTACAGTACAAGACATCACTGAGGTGAAGAACACCGAAGAACAGATGCGCCAAAATGAACAATTGTATAAAACCCTTACCCGTAATTTCCCAGGAGGAACAATCGATATAATTGATAGAAACTTCACCTATGTGTTTACCGGAGGTAAGGAATTGGAAGACCTTCCACAAAATCCTGAAGAAGTAATAGGGAAAACTATTTTCGAAATTTATGGTGTTGAATTGGCTGAGATCCTCAAGGAATATTTCAATAGGTCTTTCAATGGAGAAACCATCACTTTTGATATAGAATATAAAGGGAAATACTGGATTGCTACCACTGTTCCTTTACAAAATTCAGAGGAAAATATCAATCAGATTATGCTCCTTACTCAAAATATTACTGAGAAAAGAAAAGCAGATATTGGCCTAAAAGAAACACATAAATCACTTTCAGATTTTAGGAAAGCATTAGACATTGCTTCTCTTGTAGTAATTACTGATAGACAAGGAGTTATCACTTATGTAAATGAAAATTTAATTGAGCTATCTGAATACACAGAAGAGGAATTTTTGGGTCAAGAATTTTCGTTTTTATTTCCTGACGAAAGTGAAAGGCTGTTATTTTCTGAAGGAATAAAGAATATTTCTAAAGGAGATGTCTGGCAGGCAGAAATTAAATGCACCTCTAAATCCGGAACAGATTTTTGGGTAAATATTTCTGTGATTCCTTTTATTGACAATGAAGGGATTCCATATCAGTTTCTAGGTGTTGCAAATGATATTTCAGAAAGGAAAGGTGCTGAACAAAAATTAAAAATTCAGAATCAGGAATTAACTAGAATTAATGCAGAACTCGACAGGTTTGTCTATAGTGCATCCCACGATTTAAGAGCCCCTTTAGTTTCTATTTTAGGTCTTCTGAATATTGCCAGGTTAGATGCAAGTGATTCTGATAATAATGCCATGTATCTTGATATGATGGAAAAAAGTGTGAATAAACTTGATAAGTTTGTTCAGGAAATTATTGATTATTCCAGAAATTCAAGACTTGAAGTAAAAACGGAAAAAATAGACTTCGACTATCTTATTAATGATATTTTCGATAACCTTAAATACATTGATGGTGCTGATAAAGTAGAATTGAAATTAAATATTACTGGGAATTCAGACTTAATTTCTGATTCTGGCAGGATCAGGGTGATTTTTAATAATCTACTGAGTAATGCAGTCATTTACAAGCGATCAAGGGAAGAACAACCATTTATTCATATTGATGTAGATATTTCTGCAAAAGAAGCCAAAATTAATGTGAAGGATAATGGAAAGGGAATTTCTAAAGAATATGTGAATAAGATATTTGATATGTTTTTCAGAGCGTCCAATGATGGCGCTGGTTCTGGTCTTGGGTTGTATATTGTAAAAGAATCCCTCACTATTTTGGGTGGAGATATTAAAGTAGAATCCACACAAAATGTTGGTAGTAACTTTTTATTCAATGTTCCAAATAAAATTGGAGAGTAAAGTGCCTAAGTGCTTCAATACCATCCCCCCCAATTTATTAGCTAAAAATATTATACACAATCAAGCTTGAGAAATAGGCTAGTCCCGTCATATATATTAGCTGAATAGTAGGCCATTTCCAACTTTTAGTTTCCCTCTTTACTATAGCAAGTGTACTCATACACTGCATAGCAAATAAATAAAATATAAGGAGAGAAAATGAAGTTGCCTGGTTATAAACAAGCTCACCAGTTTCCGGATCGACTTCATTGGCCATTCTTTCCACTACAGATTGTTCGTCATCCCCACTACTTCCTACACTATAAATTGTGGCCATTGTTCCTACAAAAACTTCTCTGGCCGCAAATGATGTGATTATAGCAATACCCATTTTCCAGTCGAAACCGAGTGGCTCAATTACTGGTTCTATAGCTTTTCCTAAATACCCAGCAAAAGATACCTCTATTTTTCTAGAGGCTATTTCATCCTCTATTTTAGTTTCACTCCAGTTTTGTGCTGAAGCTTCTGTTGCTACTTGTTGCTCTACCTGAACCATTTGGTCGCCAGGACCATAGGAAGCAAGAAACCAAAGGAAAATAGAAATTATAAGGATAATTTTTCCGGCTTCAAATACAAAAGTTTTTACTTTTTCAAAAACAGTTATCCCAACATTTTTCCAATGAGGCATTTTATAGGTTGGAAGTTCCATTACCAGGTAACTAATTTCGCTGGTTTTCAACAGTTGTTTCATCACAAAGGCAGAAAGGATAGCTGCAGTTGCGCCTGCGATATATAATCCCATCACCACTAAACCCTGAAGGTTGAAAATACCAAAATAATATTCTTGCGGAACAGCGAAACCTACCAAAACAGTAAAAACAGGAATACGTGCTGAACAGCTCATTAGTGGGGTAACCATGATGGTGATAAGTCTTTCTTTCCAGTCTCCAATAGAACGAGTAGCCATAATAGCAGGTACTGCACATGCTACTCCGGAAATGAGGGAAACGATACTTCTGCCATTTAATCCAAACTTCCTCATTATACTATCCGATAAAAAAACTGCTCTGGACATGTAACCTATTTCTTCCAAAAGTGCCACCAATAGGAATAAAATAGTTATTTGAGGAATAAAAATTAGCACCCCACCCAATCCAGCAATAATACCATCAGTAATTAGGTTGGTGATTACTCCATTTGGTAAAACTAATTTTGTTAGTTCAGTTAAACCTGCAAACCCTTCATCAATTAAATCCATTGGGTAGCTTGACCAGGCAAAAATTGCTTGAAAAACTAATAATAGAATGGAAATAAAAATAATTGAACCAAAGACTTTATGAGTTAATATTTTATCAAGTTTTTCTGTAAAGGAGGTTTCAGTGTTTGAAGTGTTTACCACAACTTTCTCTACCAAAGGAACAATTTTGTCGAACCGAGCCATTGTTTCATCTACCTGAGCCTTAATGCGAGAAAAGCTATTTTTCTTAATTATTTCCTCTATTGCGGATTTTTCATTACCACCCAAATGCCCCAAATTTTGATAATGATGGGCATATAAAATAGCCTGATAATCATTTTCAATGCTTAAAGAGGATTTTATTTCCTCAATAACCTTGGTTGTACAATTATCAAATTTAAACCTAGAACAATTACTTTCTTTTGTATTAAACTTATTGAGAATAGCCTTTTTTATTTCTGAAGTACCAAAACCAGAACGGCCATTTGTTTCAACCACAGTAACTCCAAGTTTCTTTGTAATGGCTGCTGAATCAATTTTATAACCACCTTTGTCGGCTAAATCAGCCATATTGAGCGCCAAAATAATTGGGATATCTAAGTCCTGAACCTGGGAAAGTAGGAGTAAATGCCGTTCAAGGTTGGTAGCATCTGCTACATAGACTATCACATCGGGAAAAAGATCATCTTCTTTGTTGGTAAGAATATCGAGGACTATTCTTTCATCAACTGAGGTGGGATATAGGCTATATGCACCAGGAAGGTCAATTAGTTTTGCCTGATTTTCTATATTAAGACTAAAACTTCCTGTTTTTTTATCAACTGTAACCCCTGGAAAATTACCTACCTTTTGGTTAAGGCCGGTAAGTCTGTTGAAAACAGAAGTTTTACCAGAGTTAGGGTTTCCGATAAGGGCCACCTTTACCAAACCTTGCCTACTCAACACTTCATTCATTATTTTAAAATCACATTTACCGCTTCCTTTCTCCTAAGAGCTAAAAAATTTTTACCAACCTTTAAATAAAGGGGGCATCCCATTGGAGCTGTTCGAACTAATTTTATTTCACTCCCTGGCAATAATCCCATTTCCAAAAGTTTTACGGTAATGGTTTCATCCAAAAATTTTTGGATTATTCCCTTTTCGCCTACTTTTAATAGATCTGCTGTTTTCAAAGCGTATCTTTATTTAGATTGATTTTAAACAAGCAAAAATATATTATAAAAACTACTTTTCCAATGAACAAAATCATTGTTTTAAAGCAGTTGAGATTTTCTTGTGGTTTTGAGAAATAGTGAGGAAAAGAGTCAATTAAGCCAATAATAAAAAGCAACAAATTAATTATTTGTTGCTAACTTGGTTTTTTAAGCACCTGTGCTCCACACCGGGTAATATTATTTCCGAGAAATAGTAATCTCTCTATCAGTCTTTTACGGCAAAATAATAAACGGCTAATTTTGAAATACTACTTAAATAAGTAATTGATCTGGAGATTTATCCGCTAATTAAATTTAACACTCCCATAAGCAGAGCTAGCTTTCACAATTGAATTGCCTCCTGTTCCTCTTATACCAGCAATTTCCTGTGAAGTATTTCCAATTACTTGTCGCTGAATTTCAATTTTAGAAATGGATTGATGAAAACTTCCATATTTCACATCAACTTCAAATTCAAAATCACCTGCGTCATCCAATTCAATTACTAATGACCCATAAGAAGATTCCACATCGATAATTTTGAACCCAAGCATTACATTTTCAATCCTGGCATTCCCAAATTTTGAATCCAGAAAGATCGATTCAGTCAATCGTCCTAAATTAAAGTTAGAATATGCACTTTCCACCTCAAGTTGCTCTCCTTCGTCTATCTCTAATCGTCCATGCTTATCATCAATTTTTAAGTTGCCCACTTTACCTAATTCTACGTAAGAACAATAGCTTGACTTTAAATTACCATAATATAATTCCTCGATGTCAGCCTTTCCATAACTTACTTTAATATCAGAATTATTCCCAGTTATTTTGCCAGCCTTCAAACTACCATATGCCGAATTCAAAGTTAACTTTCCACTAAAATCAGCAAGATATGTTGCACCATACCTATTATCCAGATCCAGTTCATTTGTTGGAGGCATATTCACCGTATAATTTATTTCAAACCCTGACCTGCTATTGTTACCTGAATTGTGAATACTAGTCCTAAAGCTGATTTCATCTCCTTGCCTATTTTGAATGATTTCAATTTCGTCTAATAGATTTTGAGCGACTCTATCATTTGGTCCCCAAACCTTAATTTCTACCTCTACGGTAATTTTTAATTCATTCCAGGTGTTTATTTTTACCTCTCCAAATTTATTTGTTATGTTAAGTTTATCATTTTTACTCACGTCAAAGGATTTATTGATCCACTTTCGTAACTCATTTCCAGATTGGCTGTGAACCAATATCGGGGAAAACCACAAAATGAAAATAACCCCTAATAAACCTTTTCTATATCTTAATTTCATCCTGTTCGCTCTTTTCATTATTCCTATACCTTTCAATTTGTTCAATAATTTCTAATTGTCTTCTCAAAATTTCAATTCTCAGTTGTAAATTTTCAACCAAAGCACTTATGACTTTTTCACTTCCTTGGCTTTCTACCAAATCATCTTTCATTTGGGAATACATTGAATCTAAATGATCAATGTCATTACCAAATCCGGTTTCTAATCCCAGTTTTTTCAAATCGTATTTCGAAATTTGATTTTGGCTTTTCTCAATTAGTGATGTGTAATAAATTTCAGCCTCATATAAATCTGGTGAGATTTCACTTAAGTTAATTTCACTACTCTTGCTTTGGCTAAACTTAAGATCCGACAAAGTATTTTCAATAAATTGAAACCCAATGATTGTCATAATGATCACTAAAAATGATGCAGCAACCTGCCACACAACTTTTATTGGAACCATCTTAGGTTCAGAATTACGGGAAGTAACTTTCAGTTTAGTTTCTTCATGTTTTTCTAATCCACTTTCAATTTTTTCCCATAAATCTTTTTGAGGTTCAAAGTCATCAAATTTCTCCCTATTTTTATCTATAGTTGAACTTAGATTATTATCATCCAGTTTCTCTTTTATTAATAACCATAATCCCCGGTTTGGATTTTCAGAATTAAATGCATCAATATTGTTTTGCATGAAATCCAATAAATCGTACTCCTCTAATCTATTTTTTATATTCATCCAGACATTCTCCAAGTGATTTTCTTCTTGAAAATCCTTGAGGTTATCTAAAATAAATTTTTCAATATTATCCATTTTTAATTTCGGTTTAATTCCTAGGGCAGAAAACTGCTTCATTCATTATCAAGCATAATTTCTTTTAATTTTTTCTTTGCCCTATTAAACTGAGATTTCGATGTTGATTCTGAAATGTTCAGAATTTCTGAAATCTCCTTATGGTCATAACCTTCCAAAAGGTATAGAGAAAAAACAATTCTATAACCATCTGGTAATAACTTTATAGCTTTTTTTATTTTCCCAACTTCCAGGAAAATTTCTTTCTCATCAAACTTTCCTTCATCCGAGATATTATTTGCTGCCCCATCAGCTATATTATCAATATCTACGAATTGAAGTTTTTTCTTCCGTAAGTGGTTAATGGCATGGTTAATAACAATTTTTTTTAACCATGAACCAAATGTCCCCTCCCCCTTGAATGATTTAATATTTCTAAATGCACTTACAAAAGCTTCTTGTAATACATCTTCTGCTTCTTCAAGATTATTAATTATTCTAATACATATATTAAACATAGCTTTAGAATACATTTCATAAACCTGATACTGAGCCCTTCTATCGCCCAAGATACACTTTTCAATTACCATTTTGACTTCCTGCAAATAATCTTGATTTTCCAATCTTTTCAATTTTAATGACAGAGAAACAATGCTTAGGTTGCATAGGAAGGGATTTAATTTAATAATATATTAGATAAAACAAAAAAAGAGGGCTAAAAGCCCTCTTGTGTAATTAAATCTGAAAATATTTTACTTATCGCCTAAACGCTAAAACAGCCGCTCCGCAATAACTTTTCGAGTTTTGGAAAGTAAAACTTAAGTAATAAATTCCTGTGGCTCTACATTTAAACGTCCAACCTTCTAAGAATTTGTTATTATAAAAACTGGAAACCATTTTGTTCCTTTTGGAATCATATAGAGTTCCAATTAAACCCTGGGCACTTCCATCTTTTCCTGAAATCCTAATCTGGTAATTTGTATCCTTACTAAATACGCAGGTATATTCTACTTTTTTCCTAGTTCCTCCTCTACCATCAATTCTATAGCTTTTTGAAAATTGAAATCCTGACTCTAAGGACTTCATACTTTTATTTACATAAAGTTCTGAATTACACTGAGCAAATGCTGAGTTGAGGAAAAAACTGGTAATCAATACAATTCCTGCAATAATTACTTTTTTCATAAATAATTTCTTTTTCCGGTTTAAAAGTTACTTGATTATTTTATTCCTAATTGATTTTAATAAACTGGTAATACTATCAATATCCCGGTCAGAAATCTTTATTACGCTTTTTGTGTTATCAACAACTACAAGTACTCCATTTTTTTCAACCATTGTAGGTTGTCCGTAAACAGTTTCAATCTCGATTTGATCATAGATACTTTGTAGCTTTTTCAAATCTGTAATCAATTCACCAAATCCATTTTTTGTTTTGTATACATCAAGAACAAGTAGAATTCTATCAAGAACAATTTTTTGTTCACCTATTTTCTCCTTTAAGACTTCATTCTTAGTTCTATTGTGTACTAATGTAGTCAGATAAACAGCTTCTATCCATCCTCCAGTTAATAACAAAATACTAAGATATTCTCTTTTTTGCTCCCTTAAATGGTAATTTATTTTCTCGAAATTTGCTGTAGTAGTTCTTAATAAAGTTTCCAAATCTTCATCAGCACTTTCTGCTAATTTTTTTAAGGTCGCATAGTCAAAAAATTGACCTATAGTAAGACCTTCAGCAAGATTTTGTACCGAATTTAAATAATTAAGTGCATCCTGGTTTTTATTATAAATATTTGAATAGCCTAAATCAGTACCATAAATACCCAGATTTAAGGCTTTATCAAAATTTGTATTATAATTTGAAACTCTTCCTGGATCATTTAAATCCGCTTTATTATAAACTGAACCCACCTCTTTTATTAATAAGGAGATTTCTAATGGTGATGGAATTGACTGTAAGATATCATTAATAATATCATCGTCAACCGCGGAGGCTTCTTCTTGAACGGGATCTACAGATCCAGCTAATTGCTTAGGGCTTTCTGTGCTAGATGCATTATTTGCCCCACATCCTACTAATAATGTTATGGATAGTATGATTGAATATAGGTTTCTCATGATTATTTTTTTCAAAATTAAAGTGAGACTTTAAATAGATATTAAATTTTTAAAAAAATGAAATTAAAGTTTTTGATCAACGATTACTTCGTACTATTATTTTCTTTTTAGTCTTCTAGAACTAATATTACCAAACTGTCTCAACAATTTAGATAAGACGTCATAATATAGTGCTAGATAAAGCATAAAAGTCATCAACCATATTACAGCTAAATTGAATACATATGTATCAATGTATTTTCCAAAAAATGGTTTTTCCGATGCCAAAAACTGTGCTCGATAGTTTAATGGATTTTCTGATATTTTAGGCATTTGGTAAACAGGATCTACTATCTGAATAATTTCACCACTTTCAACATCAATTCTTTCCTCTGCAGAACTATTCTTCATAAGGCTGGTCAATTGATCATTTGAATACCTGTCTATCAATTCTTTGAGATTTTCACCTTCCTTTAACTCTTGCTGCATAGCATAAAGAATTGAATCTTTTGCCTCACCAGCATTCACAAGATTAAGGCTATAAAACCCTTTTGAATCTTCTAAATGATACCATAATTTTGACGAAACGGATTCATCGTAACTTTCAATGGAAATATTTTTGAAATCCTCAATATTTCCTTCTGCAAATTTTAGAGTATAAGGATCCTGTAGAAATTCAGATTTAAGTATTTGTAAATTAGTTGCAGCTAGTTTCTTAGTAGAATCATTTTTTTCTTCTAATAGTGAATTGGTTCCTGTTATTAATTCTTGCATTTTTGGAATCCAATAAGCTGATTTGAAATTATTTATACTTTCTTGCTTTTCATATTCAAAAATACCTTTCTGATACTTATTCCCTTTAAATTGCTCCACAGCCAATGCCTCATAAGACCATCTGGAAGCCATCCCATCTGCAATTAATGGAACCATTCCCCTCTTACTAATTACATTGTTTAATTTATCAAAATCGAAAATAACACCACTTAAAACTAATTGAGGTATAATAAGCAAAGGAATTAAAATATAAACCGTAACTGCTGAATTAAAGGCGGAAGAAATATTTAGACCAAGAACATTAGCATGGCATGAAACTGTAAATAGTACAAACCAATAAACCAAATTCACTCCCTCAATTTCTAGTATTGTATTCCCTATTAATACAAAACTAAGTGTCTGGATTCCTGATAATGTAAATAAAATAATCAGTTTGGAAATTAAATAACTACTTCTACTTAAGTTTAGGAATTTCTCCCTTTTAAGAATTTTTCTATCTCTTATTATCTCTTCAGCACTAACCGAAAGACCCATAAAAAGAGATACAATTATACAGATAAGGATGTAGGCAGGAATATTATCATTATGCCTATAAATATAATCCATATCATGGCTGCCCTTGTATCTAATAATAAGTGCAAGGATTAATGCTAATAATGGAGCCTCAATTAAGTTAATAGCTAAATATTGGGTATTACTGATCTTTGACAAGAAATCCCGAATAGCAAAAATTACTGTTTGATTAATTTTTGTTGGAATTTTAAGCGTTTTCGGAGGCTTCTCCCTTATATCTTCTTTTCTTTCTAATACATGCTCTTCCTGGAAACATTTATGCCATTCCGTTGGCTTCACTTTTCTTCTGTTAGTAAATTCTCCATATTCATCCACCACTCGGGCTTCAATAATATTAAAAATTTGTTCCGGGTTCACATTACCACAAGTATGACATTGCCCGTGTTCGCTATCAACCTGACCAGACGCTTTTTTAAAGTATACCACAGCTTCCACAGGGTTCCCGTAGAAAATAGGATAACCACCAGTATCCATCAAAAACATCTTATCAAACATTTTGAATATATCTGAAGATGGCTGGTGGATTACTACAAATATTAGTTTACCTTTTAAAGATAATTCCTTTAAAAGGTCAATTACGTTTTCAGAGTCCCTAGATGATAAACCGGAAGTTGGTTCATCTACAAATAATACAGCTGGTTCTCTTATAAGTTCCAGTGCAATATTTAATCTTTTCCGCTGTCCCCCACTAATTTTCTTATTTAATACATTTCCAACTTTTAAGTCTTTTATTCTATCTAACCCCAGGCTCTCTAAAACTTCCATCACCCGTTTGTCAAGTTCCTCTTTGGAGGATCCTTTAAAACAAAGTTTAGCATTATAAAATAGGTTTTGGTAAACTGTAAGATCTTCAATTAATAGGTCATCCTGGGCAACATATCCAATAATCCCTTCTATTTTATCTTTTTCCTTATAGATATTAAATCCATTAATAAGAACTTCTCCCTTAGATGGACTTTCTAATCCTGCCAATGTATTCAATAACGTAGTTTTACCAGCTCCACTGGCTCCCATTATCCCTATAAGCTTTCCTGTGTTTTCTGAGATATCTACGTTTCTGAGACCAATATCTCCATTAGGAAACTTGAACTCTAAACCATAAACATTAAAGGAAATCTTATCAGCTTCTTTGTCACTATTGTATCTTGAAACAAGATCACTGTAATAAAGAGGGGCACCTTTTGGTGTTTTAAAAACACTACCTGGGGAAAATTGTAAAATGCTGCCCTTTTTTACTGGCATACTGTTGAGATATATCTCATCAATCCCTGTATATTTAGTAAAATAAAGTCCAACACTTTTTACTCTTACAAAAATTATTTCCCCATCAAGAAGTCCTGAATCTATAAATTTAATTTTACTTCCTTCAGGAGGCATCTCATCATCGAAAATTAGAATATCTTCATGATTCAGTTTTGAAGAATGTTCTTCAATTACAAAACTTTCAATTAGTTTATACTCATCAGTAGGAACATTAAATACAGTTGATACTGTATTAATGATCTCCATCCTTTGTGGAGTAAAAGATCTATCAGCAGCTAATAATTCTAATAACTTGCTTAAAACAATAACTTTCTGTTTTTGATTAAGAGTCTTATTAATCTTCCTGCAAATACCTAAAGTTCTTACCGAATCTTTCACATTGGTAAGTCTCTTTTTTGCTCGTTTTTTTCCACCATCCTCATCCCCTACAGGAACTAATTCCTCTACTCCATAATCCGAGGCTTTATCGTACAGTGCAATATATTCCTTAACAGTATTAGTATCTAATTCCTGCTTAAAATACTTTATTACAAAGTTTCTCTCACCCTCAGTAACCCCTCCATCCTGTTTGGAGATTATAGCAAATAATTGGGTTAGCGCTTTTAGGATTTCTTCACTCATTTATCTAGATTGATAAAATTTTTAAATAAGAAACTATACCTTAATAAAATTCAACTCTTTAAAAAACTAATATCTTAACGGAGTTGAGACAGAATATTGCTGATGGTTAGGAAAAAAGTAGTAGTAAATTCTTGTATTTGATTGATAGGATGTAGAATACCAAAGAAAAGAATTAAAACAAGGAAAAATAACAAAGAGACAAAGCTAAGCAAAACTGTTTACTTTGTTATAGTATAAATAAAAATTACCCATAGTACCTTAGTATTATGGGTAATAATAAAACTTTAGTAAGTTTTAAAATCGAAGGGAACATCAACTAATTCTGAGAATTCCTCTCCTGCCTCTTCCATATCCTCATCATCCTCATGAAAAAACCAAACTACATTGGCTCCTTCTACTTCTTCCAACTTAGATAAAATATCTAATATTAGCTTTGAAGAAGCCGTATTGAAGTATTCCAATTTGAATAAAAATGGAGTATCGTCATTAGGATTATCTTTGTATTGCTCTAACCAATCTAAAACAGGTTGGAAAAATTCTGCTGAATCCTCCGGTAAAGATCTTCCAGATAATTCAAAAACTTTGTTTTGTTTATCTAAAAGTATTTTTGGAGTATCTTCAGTCCCTTCTAAGTTTAAAATATTCATATTATTAAGCGTTTATTAGATTCTTGGAATAGTGGTTTTCAATGAAAAGAATGCAAGTTCTTGATTTATCGGTTCGAAGTCAAAGACTAATTTTTTACCTGATTTCCGAGCCATATCTACAAATCCTAAACCAGCTCCCCCTTTTTCAGATAGAGAACCATTTCGGATAATTTCTTTATATAAAGATTTAAGACCATCCTTATCAAGTTTATTAATGTTGGTAAGTTTTTCAGCCATGCTATCAACATTTTCTGCAAGGATTGCATTTCCAGAAGTGATGAAATATTCATCCTCCTGTTTTCCAATCATGAAAATGGCATTGTTCTTACCATAAACCTCAACATTAAAACTTTCTGAATGCTTACAAATATTTTGTAAACACTCAACCATCACATTAAATACTTTTCTCTTTATACCGGATTCTTCTCCAAAAGAGTCCATATTTCTTTCTGCCATGGCTAATACTGATTTGGTAATTTCTTGGGTAAATTCACCCTCATAAACCAAAATCAGGTTTTTCGTCAACATGGTCTTGTGCAAATCATAGATATATTTCATAACTCGTTATTTTTCAGTTATCTAACTCTTATGGCTGGATTCTTAATACTATAATTTATAAGAATTGAAATTATTATTTTTTTTGTATTGAAAATTATTGTAATTAGAACTTTATTCCTATCATTAAGACATCATCAGTCTGTCTTTTCCCTTCTTTCCAATCATTAAATTCTTTGACAAACTGTTCTTTAACTTCAGCCATATCTTTATGACTTCTTTCTGTAATAATGGCTCGGATTCTCTGGTTTCCGAATTTTTTGTTCAATTCTCCTCCAAACTGATCAGGGAAACCATCAGAAAACATATAATACTCATCTCCTTTCTTAATTTCCATTTTATGGGTCGTAAACTCAGTTCTTGTTTTATATTTTCCTCCACCAATTGGAAACTTGTTACCTTTAACCTGTACTAATTCATTATTAGTAAATAAATATAAAGGTCTATTTGCCCCAGCATATTCAATGAAGTTTTCTTTGTAATTCACCCTCAATAATGCTATATCCATTCCATCTCTTGTAGTAGCATCTTCATCATCTTGTCGCAAAGTTTTGGTAACACCCGCGTTTAAGCGATCTAGAACAACTCCAGCAGACAAATTCCTTCTTCCATTAACAATATCATTCAGAATAAAATATCCGATTAATGAAATTAATGCTCCAGGTACACCATGACCTGTACAGTCGGCAGCGGCAATATAAATATCATCTCCCTTCTGAATAAACCAAGGAAAATCTCCACTTACTACATCTCTCGGTTGATAGAAAATAAACGAATCCTTAAATATTTGTTTTATAATTCTATCATCAGGTAAAATTGCAGTCTGGATCCTTTTAGCATAATTTATACTCTCAGTAATTTTCTTGTTATTTGCTCGAATCTCAATTTCAGTTTTTTTCCTTACGGTAATATCGTGAGAAACAAATAACACCGATTCAACCTTATTATTTTCCCCAAACTCAGGAATAGCATTTACCTGCATCACACGTTCTTCTCCATTTAGGGTTGGAAAATTCATCTCAGTAGAAACCTTTTCCTTTTTATCAAGTACCTCATCAAAAATTTCCCTCCATGAGTTTTTTATCCCTTCATCTATATCAACCTCTTCAAGGGACTTAGTTAGATAATATTCGGGTTTTTGACTTGTAAGTGTTGAAATAACAGGGTTGATATAAAAGAAAACCCCTTTGTTATTTAATCTTTTTATTAAATCAGGAGAGTTTTCAGAAAGAGCCTGCATCTGGCTTCTCATTCGTTCCTCCTTCTCAGCCCTTCTTCTTTCCGTAATATCCCTGGAATTAATTACTATTCCTTGGATGGCTGAATCATTTAACAGATTATTCCCAGTAGCTTCCAACCAAACTGTTTCTCCATCACTCTGTTTATACTCATACTGAACGGTTATACTTCTATCAGGATATTTAATTAACTTATCAAACATCCCTTCAAATGTTTTTACACTATTTGGATGAACGTTTTCTATATCTTTAAACCCAATTAAATCCTCTGCAAAGTATCCTAATATAGGCTCAACGGACGGGCTAACATATCTTACCACACCATCCTTTTCATAAATTGTAATTACTTCAGAAGCATTTTCAAGTAATACTTGTAACCTCTTCTGACTTCGGTTTACTTCTAATATTTGATCTTCTAATCTGTGATTAGTTCTTTTTAATTCTTCCTGAGTAGCCTCCATTTCTTCAGCATTCTGTCTAAGAATTTCTTGCTGAAGCTGTAACTCCTCACTCATTTTCTGAGATTCCTGAAGTAAATTTACAGTCTTCTCATTTACCTTAATATTGAAGATGGTTCTGGCAATAATTACACTAATCTCTTCTACAAACGATATTTGAGTTTTATTGAATTTGTCAAACCCAGCAAATTCCATTATCCCATAAATCTTTTCATCAGTAATTAACGGTACTAACAATAAACAACTTGGCCTTTGATCTCCTATTAGTCCAGAAGAAATAGTAACATAGTCATGAGGTATTTCAGTTCTTAAAATCACCTCCTGCTCTGCAGCGCATTGGCCAACTAATCCTTCAGCAACTTTAAAACTTGCTTTTAGATATTTCTTTTTACCATAGGCGTAACTAGACTTTATTTCAAATAATGGTTCATTCGAATCTTCATTATTTAAAGTATAAAATGCACCTTGGATAGCACCAATTTTTTCAACCATATAACCAGTGATTTCATCTCCAAGATCTTCCAGGTTATTGTGAAGCCTTAATAACTGACTTATTTCCGCAATACCTCCTACAATCCAGTTCCTCTCTTTATCTTTTTTCTCAGATTCCCTAATGCTTTCACTCATTGTAACGAGAGCATTACCTAAAAGGTCATCCTCACTCATTGGAGTGAAATCAGCATTATAATTTCCCTCCCCAATTTGATGAGCAAAATCAGCGGTATTTTTCAATGAAGACACTAAATCCTGTACAGCATAAGCCATTTCACCAATTTCATCATTGGAACTTTTGGTAGATCCTTCAGGTAAAATACCCCTTGAAACAAGCTTCAATTTGTTTTTTAAAGATAAAACAGGATTTGTTAAAAACTTAGAAAAGATTAAGGAAATAAATATGGAGAAGATTAAGATAATTCCTCCAGACCTAAAAAAGGTCCAAATTAATGATTCCTGAACACTGTTAATTTCTTTCTCATCCATCTTCACAATCATCCCCCATTTGGTATTAGGAATGTATGACCAGCTTGCTAAAGTCTTGTCGTCATTGTAATCAATATCCCAAATAAAATCAATAGAATCATTCATCACAGCCTTAGTGGCAGCCATAGAATAATCGTTATTTTGTGGATCAACTACAGTAGTCATTAACCCTACATCAGATTTTCTTAATGGACTAATAAATCTAACCATAGAACCAGAGACTTTACAAAGCAAAATCTCACCTGACTCCCCCAATCCTGAATAATCCTGGATAATAGGAAATATTTTCTCACTAACATCAACCTCAATTATTGCAAAACCTGTAGATTCATTGAATTCATTTTGCAATTCAGTGGCTACATATAAACAAACCTTTTCATCAAGGCCAATAAAGGGATCACTATAATATATATTTCTTGCTTCTGATTTTACTTCATTAAAATTTCTGTAAACTTGGTCTATAAAAACATCGTTGGATGCCTTGTTATATTGATTTATAACAATCCCTTCATAATCAGTAATTATGATATTTTTATACCCGTAATTCTCATAAATAGGCTGAAGGTTTGAAAGTGAATGATCAGAATATGAACTGGAAACCTCTAAAGTAGAATCATCCTCAAAAGTCTCAACTGGTTGGCTACCGTAATTAAATTTCTTAATAATGCCAAGGTTAGCTTCTAACTGACTAAATAATCCTGTTATTTCAGCACTTTTAGAAGAATTAATTACACTCAACGTTTCTCTATATCTGCTTTGAATCGACTCCTGACTCTGGATATAAGAAAGGTAACTTATGGCAAGAATTGAGATAATTACCACTGAAAGCAATAGTAAGGTAATCTTGGTGCCTATTTTTATTTTTTTAAACATTTCTGAACAAAGTTTCCCTGCGAGATTGTCAAATTTTTCGATATTAATTATCCACTTCTACTTCCGATAATTCTTCCTCCTCCAAAAAAAGCTCAATAGCTTGCTTTAAAAATTCTATATCACCATTTTTAAACTCTGAAAATGATGCGATTTCTAACACTCCTTTAACGTGTTCTTTCAATTTTATTGGAAGAATGGCTAAATTATTTGGAGTAGCCTTCCCCAAACCAGAAAAGACTGATATATACCCGTCTGGTACAGTATTCAGAATTATTTCTTTTCCGCTTCCAGCTACCTGCCCAGCAATTCCTTCGCCATACTCATATTTTAATTTTTTACTTTCAAGTACCTGGAAAGCATAACCAGCTTCCAACTCTATATATTTAATACCTTCAATCTCAATACTTAAATATAGAGCTCCCATGCTGGCATCCAATTCCTTACAAATTTCTGATAATGCCCCTTTATAATTATGACTTTCTTCAGTACTATGCAGTATGGATTTAAACTTGTGAAGTCTTTCATTTAAAATAGATCCCTGATCCTGTTCTTTATAAGAATTAGCATCCTTGTTTTTACTTTCCTTCTCTACATAAATTATATTTTCCTTTGCATTATGGAAAGCTTTTAAAGAAAATGAAAACAATAATAATAATACAAGAAAAAGATTAGCTCCTAGTAAAAGATAAACTGGCATTGAAGCTTCTTTTGCAATATTGATTTTTGAAATTTCAATAATTCCAATCGATTTTAAAATCCTTTCCGAATTACCCATAAGTTCCACCACGGAAAATCCTGATATTACTACAAATAATACAATTAGGGAAATGAGGAAAGCATTAATATTCTTATTAATATATTTCATAGCTGTAAGTTTTATGAAAGAAGAATGCTGTAACTATTTAGCCTTACACAATTTATTTTAAAATTACGGGCAATATTTTATTTTTAGTAGCTGCTAGATCTAACATATTCAATGCAAATACATTTTACTTCTAATACAGCTAAAATTCAATTCTAAAAATGTTTACTTCATTAAGGGTATTAAACAATGATTTTAAAAGAGTACCTTATTTATACTTAAGAAATCGAATTTTATTATTAGCTTGATCTAAGCATTTTGTCTAATTCTAAAATAAATTCAATTATCTCATCAGTTTTTAGAACATGATCGATCTCTGTGACTGATAATGCTGAATTTGGCATAGTACTTATCATACTCTCTTCTGGATCTTGTACCATGGTCAATCCTCCTCTATCCTTGATCTTTTGCATGCCTAGAGCACCATCTTTGTTAGCACCCGACATTAGTATACCAATCAATTTATCTCTGTAAGCATAAGCAGCAGATTCTAAGGTGATATCTATTGCTGGTCTTGAATTATTAATTAATCTTTCAGTAGAAAGGGACATTGTATTTCCCAACTCAATTGACAAATGATAGTTTGCCGGAGCTAAATAAACCTGCTCTCTTTTAATCGATTCCTTATCAAATGGTTCATGAATTGGTTTCAAGCTTTTTATGGATAATGCTTCCACAAATCCATGACGAACATGTTTCAAACGATGCAAGCATAAAAATATTGGCAGTGGAAAATCCTTCGGAATTACCGATAAAATCTTAGTAATCGGCTGAAAACTTCCTGCCGAACCTCCTATTGCAATTGCCTTATATTTTTTACTTAATTTGAATCTCGTCATTGCGATACCAACCCGGCTTTTGATTAAAGTGATTTTTGTCTCTTTTTTCTTTCTACTATTTAGTCTTTTATCTTTTTATAGACCTTTTCTTCATTATTTACCACAATAAACTTATTAGCAATATCACACCAAATCAAAGATTCTTTTGATCCAATTGCCAAGTAACCATACCTGAACAGGCTCTCATGTAATTTGTATAAAACATCATTTTGCAATGTTTGATTAAAATAAATCATTACATTTCTACACAAAATCAAATCAAATTTTGAAAAAACTACCCCTTTTACCAAATCATGCTTTCTAAAAGAAACCTGTCTTATTAGGTTAGGATCAAATACAGCCTTTCCATTTTGTTCCTGAAAGTACTTATCTATAGTATACTTCCCTTCAAACCTTTCATAATTTGAAGCATTTAGCTCCATATTTTTTAGGCTAACCGTTCCTTTTTTTGCTCTGTCAATTATAGCAGTATCGATATCAGTTGCGATAATATTTGAGCGATCTAATACCCCCATTTCCTCAAGCATAATAGTCATTGAAATTACCTCCTCACCCGAAGAACACCCTGCATGCCATACATTAAGTTTATTGTGATTCAGGAGGATATTTGGAATAATTTGTTCTTTCAGCACCGACCAAAAAGATGGATCTCTGAACATTTCTGTAACGTTTACAGTAATTTCGGAAACGAATTCCTCAAAAAAGGAAGGGGTTGATTCTAATTTTTCAATTAAAGAATCTATGGTTTTAAACTTATAAAGTTCAACAATTCTTTTAATCCTACGCTTAAACGAAGACATAGCGTAGTTTTTAAAATCATAATCATACTTTTCTTTTATTAACTCAGTAAGTTTTCTAAGTTCCGCAATTTCTATTTCCTGCTGCATATTTTCATTAATTTAAAGACATATTTTTCAGTGTGAAAAAGCTGCCTTTTTAAATTGCAAAGTGGTCTGTTTTCTTCGATTTCCCTTTGCCTTTAATAAAAGTTAATGTAACTACGAACAAATATTTCAATTGGTATTTTCCAATCTTTCTTTTTCGCTTTGTGTTTGAGGTAATATTATCCTCTTTTAAGTAAAGATTCTCAAGTAATAAAGAATCTTTCTTCAGAGAAGTTTTTTTAGCTAAAAAAATTATTCATCCAATTTATAGAAAAAAACCAAAAGAAATTGATCAACACTAAATTAATTGCAATTTCTATATGGTTTCCGATTTTGTAAATCAATTAATAGAATTTTTAATTTCCTTCTATCCTATAAGTCTCATTATAAATTTAATTATTCAGGTCCTGCCTAAGACTTTTATTGTATATCTATAACCATTTTTAAGGATAAATTTTTACTATTCTACTTAAATCTCCTTAAATTCAAGCATTCAATAAAATTCCTTTATCTTCTATATATGAAACATTCAATAAAAAAATCTCCAAAAAATTACTTCAAAAATTTTCTAACATTTGTAGTAACCTTTTCTATTTTTAGCTTATGCTTAATTTCTTGTAATAGTAATAATTCTGAGCAAAAAGATGTGGAAATCGATCCCAAAAACAAATTTCCTACTGCAGATTCTGATAATGGGGGATTAGTTCTTCCTGAAAACTTTGGCGCCATTGCATTAACAGATTCTATTGGAAGGGCTCGACATATTGCCGTAAATGATCAGGGTAATATTTATGTAAAAATGAGAAGACTAGCTGATGACAAAGGCGTACTTCATTTAAAAGATTCAACTGGCAATGGAAAACTTGATATAAGTTCAGGTTTTGGAGATTTCGGGGGAACAGGAATTGCCATTTATAAGAACTACTTATATTGCACATCTGATTCTGCTATATATAGATTTAAAATGGAGAATGGTATTGTCAAACCAAATACATCACCTGATACTATTGTCAAAGGATTTATTGTACAGAGAGCTCATGCCTCTAAACCTATAACGTTCGATGGAAATGGGAATATGTATGTAACTATTGGAGCTCCTTCTAATGCTTGTCAGGAATCACCCAGAAGTCCCGGATCAAAAGGATTCGACCCATGTTCACAATTGGATTTACAGGCAGGAATCTGGCAATTTAAGGCTGAAAAATTGAATCAGACTTTACAAGAAGATGGTCATAGATATGCTACAGGAATAAGAAATGCAGTTGCTATTGACTGGAATTTTAATGATAATTCCCTCTATGCCTTACAACATGGTAGAGACCAATTGAGTCATTTATTCCCTGAATACTACACTCAGGAGCAGAGTGCAGAACTTCCTGCTGAAGAATTCCTTAAAATTGCTGATGGGGATGATTTTGGTTGGCCATATTGTTATTACGATCAGTTTCAAGAGAAAAAAGTACTCGCTCCAGAGTACGGTGGCGATGGTAAAAAAGTAGAAAGATGTGAGGGAATTACTCTTCCAATTTTAGCATTTCCCGGTCATTGGGCACCAAACGACTTACTTTTTTATAAAGGAGATCAATTTCCTGAGAAATATAAAAACGGAGCATTTATCGCCTTTCATGGTTCGTGGAACAGAGCTCCTTTCCCTCAACAAGGCTACTTCGTAGCATTTGTCTCATTTAAAGATGGAAAACCTCAAAAAGACTGGGAAAGATTTGCAGAAGGTTTCACTCAAGTAGATTCAGTAATGTCTACCAATGACGCTAAATTCAGGCCTGTTGGTTTAGCAGAGGGATCTGATGGCTCCTTATATATTTCTGATTCAGCCAAAGGGAAAATTTGGCGTGTAATTTATTACGGAGAAAAACTTGCCTTAAAAGATTAAAAAACTGAATATTTTCCTAATTCCACTAATAATCAATTTGTTTATCAAAGATTTATATTTTTTTTTGCCAAACTATTGAGCAGAAATGAGGTTGATATTTTAAGACGTTAAAATATCAACCTTTAATCACTCCAGTTATATTAATTATTTTATTTTAATCTATTTATTTACTACAGAAATGAGAAAAGGATTACTAGTTCTGATTGTTGGTGTTTTATTTTCTGCCTGGTCTTGCCAAAGTAAAAAGGAAGAAACCGCAAAGAAAGAAGAGCCTGTTGTTAAAGAAAAGCCAAAACCTGCTGCACCAACTGCAGAAGATGTAGTAGCTGCAGGCGAAAAAGTATATAATACCTATTGCATGGTTTGCCACCAAAAAGATGGAAACGGAGTAGTCGGAATGAACCCTCCACTTACACAAACTAAATATGTATTAGGAGATAAAGCCGGATTAATCAAAATTGTTTTGGGTGGACTTAGTGGAGATATTGAAGTAAAAGGCGAAATGTACTCTAATGTAATGCCTCCTCATAACTTCCTTAATGACAAACAGGTATCTGATGTTCTTACTTTCGTGAGATCAAGTTTTGGAAACGATGCTGACGCAGTTTCAAAAGAAGAAGTTGCTATTGTTAGGGCCGAACAGGAAACTAAATAATAATTGAATTTTTAATTTCTTTTAAATCTGAAGGATTAATTTTATCCTTCAGATTTAATTTTGCCATTATTTAAAATATTTTCCCTCGGCATGGATATTAACCTCACCGGTAAAAATGCATTAGTTTGTGGCAGTACCCAAGGCATAGGTAAAGCTATAGCAATTTCCTTAGCTTCACTTGGTGCTAATGTTACATTAATGGCAAGAAATGAAGGCACTTTAAAAGAAATTCTGAATGAACTAGACAAATCCAAAAACCAGAAACATGGTTTTTTAGTGGCTGATTTTTTTAATGCAGACAAGGTTAAAGAAGTAATCCAGAATTTTTCCCAATCCCAACAAGAATTTCATATTCTTATTAATAATACTGGCGGACCCGCTCCTGGAAATACCTTCGATGCCAAAACAGAAGATTTTCTAAAAGCTATTTCTGCACATTTGGTTTGTAACCAGCATTTGGTACAAGCATTGGTTCCAATAATGAAAAAAAGTAAATACGGCAGAATTATTAATATTATTTCCACCTCTGTGAAAGTTCCAATAGTGGGTTTAGGAGTTTCCAATACTACCAGAGGAGCAGTGGCGAGTTGGGCTAAAACATTAGCCACAGAATTAGGTCAATTTGGAATTACTGTTAATAATGTACTTCCAGGCCTTACCAAAACAGGTAGATTAGATAACTTAATAAAAAACAGGGCTGAGAAAGCTGGAAAACCAGTGGCTGAATATGAAGTTTTTATGCAAGAAAGCCTACCTGCCAAAAGGTTTGGAAAGCCTGAAGAAGTCGCTGATGCAGTAGCATTTTTAGCTTCTCCGGCAGCAGCTTATATTAATGGAATTAACCTTCCGGTAGATGGAGGCAGCACTCCATGTTTATAATTCTGGAATTATTTTTCATTTTTTACACTTTTATTACCAAACATCCAAACCTTTTTCAATCAAGCCTCCTTTAGTATCAAAGGGGTTTATATACTTGAGATGATGCGTTCAATCATTTTTTCACTTTTTCAAAACCAATAACATTTGAAATTTTGTAGCAATTGTGGAAGTGACCAAATTGTTTTTATTATTCCAAAAGGAGATAATAACAGGCGGTTTGTTTGTAATAATTGTGATACAATTTTTTATCATAACCCTAAAATAGTTGTTGGTTGCATCCCCCTGTATCAGGGTAAAATTCTTCTTTGCAGAAGAGCCATTCAACCTAGATTTGGTTTTTGGAACCTTCCTGGTGGCTATATGGAAAATGGAGAAACTGTGGAAGATGGCGCAAAGAGAGAAACTCAGGAAGAGGCCAACGTAGAAATTACACTTCACCACTTACATTCTGTTTTTAATCTACCAACAGTCAACCAGGTATTTCTGCACTTCATTGCCACAGTAAACAAAATTGATTTATCCCCAACATTAGAGAGCTCAGAACTCAGATTATTTGAATTTGAAGAAATCCCATGGAACGAGCTAGCTTTTCATTCCAACAAATTTGCCTTGGAAACTTTTCTCCAAAATAAAGAGAAAAAAGAGACCAAAGTTCATATAGGGAGCTTTTGGAAATAATTATAAATCCATATTAAGGATGCTTCTTAAAAAATTCCCCACCAATCTCCTTTTCTTCCTATTCACTTCTTTAGAAATGCAGCTTATCAGACTCCATTCTATAATTGTATTGTCAATTTATTAAAAGCATTAGAAAAA
>JAHQVQ010000047.1 GCA_019634305.1 Flammeovirgaceae bacterium
AGGCCAATATAAAGTTATTGGATATTGAAACGGGAGTGTATGTAGAATCTACAGAAGCTACGGCTTATGCTGAGGCAAGGAATCCAAATAGTGCATCTACTGAAGCTGTAGGGAGGTTAGCCTATGAAATTGTGGATAAATTCAAAAAGTATTTTTTGATTCAGGCATTTATCAAAGAAATTAGTAATGAAGAGATAATTCTGGATCGGGGATATGAAATGGGAGTGAAAGAGGGGATGGTATTTGAAGTTTTTAATTTAAAAGCCACTGAAAATCAGGATTTAGATAAAGATTTAGAAATTCATGCCGGTACTCCCAAACTAGGTTTAATAAAAATTACGGAAACTGAAGTTCAGTTTTCCAAAGGTTTGGTTTTGGGAAAAAGTAAAATTGCTACCACGGGATTATTGGTAAGGGAAATTAGGGAAGAAAGAAAAAATGAAGCTACTATTCTGGAAAAATCACTTAATAAAGTGGTAATTGATCGGGGGAGTAATTTTGATATAAAAGAAGGGCAATTTTTTAAGGTAATAAAAGAGAAAAAAGACAGGCTAAATTTAGGTAAAAACAAAGCAGTAGGGCTTATCTATATTGATAAAGTTGAATTTAATTATGCTGAAGGAAGGGTTTTGGATGGAAGGTATCAGTTTAAAAAAGGTATGCTTGTAAAACATACCTATGGTTCTCCAATTTTAGTAGGAGGATCTATTTCTTATGGATTTTCTCACAATCAAAAAACAATAGTACCCAACCAGCCATCAGGGGAATATACTATAGATAATGGGGAGCCAGGGCCAAGAACAATTGAGACTGATTATTTATCAGGTTATAAGCCCCTAAGTGGTGGAAACGTACTCCATGTGAATATGCAAGTCCGGGATTTGTTATCAAATTTTTCCGGAGGGATGGGTTTAGATTTTTATTCGATTGGTGATGGGGAATTAAAAACCTGGTTACCAAAAGTATTTGTGAATTATAATATTCCATTAGTCCCGGAAATTCTATACTTATCCCCAGGAATTGAATTAGGATATGGAAGACTGAAGCAGGATATCAATGTAATTAACGAAATAAGTGATCAGGAAAGTGATTATGTGAGAGATTGGTCTTTAATGGCAGCGGGTAAGTTAGAAGCCAATTTGAGGATAAAAAATGTGGTATTATTCGGGGAAGTTGCCTACCGAAACCTAAGGTTTAATAATTGGAAATATCAAGCCAAAACTGGTAAACAAAATAAAGAAGGAGAAGCAGTGAAGAAGTTCTATAAGGTAGTAGATGATATAGTTCCCTATCCTGATGTGAGGTTTGGTCCGGTATATTTTACTGGAGGAATTCGAATTGAGATTCCCTCCAGCTTAAATTAATTGTTCGATTAGATGATATAGAAAAACCCAAACATTTTGTTTGGGTTTTATTTTGTAATGGAATCCGATTGGTTAATTGAGATAGGAATTGTAACTTTTGCTTTATAGAAGTTGGTTTCTGCGAAACAAGGAAATCTTATTTTCTGTATTTTTCTTTTAGGCTATCGACATAGCTTCTCCTGTCATCCCAAATGTTTTGTTTTTTACGGACTTTATCTAAATTCCTATTCATATAAAAGATTTCATCCTTTAGATCTTTTAATAATCTTTCTGTTTTATGGGTGGTGGTTTTCATAGTGGGAGAATTGGATTTAAGTTAATTAAAAAATGATTTATGCTAAAATAAATAACTTATGTTTAAAAATTAAATAAATTATGTTAAAAAAAATAACATTTTATTTTCTCTCATGTGATTATGAATAAACCAATATGGAATAGGTAACCCATTTTGTCAGCTCGTGCTTTTATTTTTCCTAAAAAAGTCCTTATAACAGATTTTTAAAAAAGGAAAGAAGAGAAATTTTAACTTTTGATAAATAACAGATTAGATTTGAGCTCTGATTTTCTTTGGATATACAATTGAAAATAAGAGCCTAAAAAATCAAACCTATTATTTTAAATGAAAGAATTTAATTTTAAAAACGCAGCTGAATATTTATCGAAATTAAGGTCCACTTTTTATATAATGGTTGGGTTTCCATTGCCTGTTTTTTTGTACGTTTATTTTGTTTCGCGTGAAAACAATTATGATCCACTTTTAAAAGCTATTCCTGATATTCTTTTAATCTCAATTCCTATATTATGCTTTGGGATGGCTGCTTTTGCCTATATCGTCTTCTTCAAAAGATTAAAAATATCAAGGGAAATTACTGATTTAAGAGAGAAATTAACGCATTATTATGTCATTAGCCTTCATAAATTTATTTGGCTAGAAGTAGCTTCTGTGGTCAATGTCCTTATTTATTTTTTATCTGGGAATATCGTTTTTGCTGGTTTATATATCGCTATGCTTATTCTGTTTGCCATGAATAACCCCAATTATTTCAGTGTGGTAGGAGACTTAAGACTAAGTAAGGCTGAAAAGGAAATTATGAAACAAAACATACCAATTCCGTAAGGCAATTTCTCTAAAGGATATGAAAGTTATTGTGATTTCTCCACCACGGCCATTACCTAACGAGTTGAGTTGGGTGAAAAAGTTATTTCATGCAGGATTAGAAATTTTCCATGTGAGAAAACCAGATTTTAGCTTAAGAGAATTAGAGCAATATATACAAAAAATCCCAGTAAGGTTTCATCCCAAGATCATGTTACATAGCCATCATGAGCTGATAGAAAAGTATGATTTGAGGGGGATACATTATCCTGAAAAAGCAATAGAGCACGGAATTTCTAATAATATATTTACCAAGTCCACTTCCTTTCATAGTTTGTCTCAGTTAAAAGAAGGAAGTGATATTTTTGAATATATATTTCTAAGTCCTATTTTTAATAGTATCTCCAAAAAAGGATATAATGCTGCATTTGAAATCCATGAATTAAAAAAAGAGTTAAAATTATCAACACATCAGGTAATTGCTCTTGGTGGAATAAATAAGGATAAAATGGCTCAAATAATGGAATTGGGATTTGGAGGTGTGGCTTTACTTGGAGGTATTTGGGAAAGTGATTCGCCTGTTAAGGCATTTGAGGAATTAAAAAGATGATCATCCTTAAGGTAAGGTTGTTTTTTTAGATTAGCTATACTTTAGAATTGGTAAATTCTAAAGTATAGCTTCAGTTTGGTGACAAGTACTAATAGGTCTTATTTTTGCGTTAACAAACTTCAATATATACAATAGTTGTTTTTTAATAATAGTAAAGGATTTGGCCTTCTCTGAACAAAGTAGATTCATCCATAGTTTTATTATTCACAAAGTAAAACAAATCCTTTATTCAGCTAATTTGATCGATATAATATGGGATATTTAAGGAAAATATTTTTTTATTCTTTAATTACGATATTTTTTTCAGGATTACAATTTGGTTGTAAATCATATTATGACAGACAAAAACCGGTAGGACAAACCTGGACTCCAAAGCATAGTAGTTCCAAAAAAAACATGAAAAAATATAATTCAAAAGGAAGAAAGCATAAATAGACTTTAATCCATATAAGCTACCAATGAGATTTCCACATTTACATCTTTAGGTAGTTTGCTTACTTCCACAGTTTCTCTCGCAGGAAAATTTCCCTCTGTAAAGTAAGATCCGTAAACCTCATTTACTTTTAGAAAATTTCCTAAATCCTTCAAAAAAATAGAGCATTTTACCACATCATTAAATGAAAGGTTTGCTTCCTCCAAAATTAATCCCAGGTTTTTCATTACCTGATGTGTTTCTTCTTCGATTGAATTATTAATCAGATTTCCAGTACTCGAATCGAGGGCTATTTGTCCAGAAACAAATAAATTATTTCCGGCTAGGACTGCCTGACTGTAAGGACCTATCGGTTGGCCAGCTTTTGGATTATTTATGATCTTTTTCATTTGAATTTGACTAATAAAATTATAAGGGCATTTTGACCAAAGAAAAGGGCAAAGCTGCATTTAAACAACTTTGCCCAATATTTTATTATCCTTTTAATCTTATTCTACCGTCACTGACTTTGCAAGGTTCCTTGGCTGGTCAACATTGCATCCTCTCATCACTGCAATATGAAATGAAAGAAGCTGAAGTGGAATCACTGAAACTAAAGGCATAATCGTTTCATGGCATGAAGGTACTTCAATAACATGATCCACCATCTTGGGAATTAGTGCATCACCCTTGGTTACAATTGCAATTACTTTCCCTTTTCTGGCTTTTACTTCCTGAATATTGGAAACAATTTTATCATAAGAACTATCCCTTGTCGCAATAACCACAACTGGCATTTCCTTATCAATTAAGGCAATAGGACCGTGTTTCATCTCTGCAGCAGGATAACCTTCTGCATGGATATAGGAAATTTCTTTTAGTTTCAAAGCTCCCTCTAAAGCGACTGGGAAGTTATAGCCACGTCCAAGGTAAAGAAAGTTCTTAGCATCCTTATATAGCTTCGAAATTTCTTCAATTTGCCCATTCAAATCTAATACTTCCTGAATTTTTCCGGGAATACTTTCCATTTCTCTGGTAAGTTCCTTAAACTGATTATCGGACAATGTTTTCTTATGTCTAGCAAGCATTAATGCCAGAATATTTAAAACTGTAATCTGAGCAGTAAATGCCTTAGTACTAGCAACGCCAATTTCAGGTCCTGCATGCGTATAGGCACCTTCATCAGATGATCTGGCAATAGAAGAACCAACTACATTACAGATTCCTATAATAACAGCCCCTTTTGATTTAGCTAATTCAATTGCCGCTAGCGTATCTGCAGTCTCCCCAGATTGGGAAATAACTAATAATACATCTCCTTTATTAATAATTGGGTTTCTATAGCGAAATTCTGATGCATATTCTACTTCAACTGGCGTTCGGGCAAGTTCCTCAATTACGTATTCTGCTACAAGTCCGGCATGCCATGAAGTGCCACAAGCAACAATAATTATCCTGTTGGCATTTACGAGATCTTTTACATGTTTCCTTATTCCGCCTAGTGCAGCATGATCCTTATTAGAAACAAGCCTTCCCCGCATACAATCAGCAACAGACCTTGGTTGTTCAAATATTTCTTTCAACATGAAATAATCATATCCGCCTTTTTCAATGGCTTCCAACTCCATGTCCAAAGTTTGCACATAGGGGTTTTGAGCTACATCTTCAATGTTTTTAATGGAGATATTTCCATTTCTATTGATAATTGCTATTTCTTCGTCATTTAAATAAACTACATCCTTAGTATATTCAATGATAGGAGTAGCATCTGAAGCAAGGAAAAATTCTTCATTGTTAGCTCCAATTCCGATTACTAGCGGACTACCTTTCCTGGCAGCAATTAACTGATTAGGATTATCCTTTGAAATAATAACAATAGCATAGGCACCCACTACTTTGGTAAGGGCAATTCTAACAGCCTCTTCAAGAGAACAATCATTATGCTTTTGAATATCTTCAACAAAATGAATGAAAACCTCAGAATCTGTTTCACTTTGAAATTCATGCCCTTTAGATATGAGATCTTTTTTTATAGCAGCATAATTTTCAATAATTCCATTGTGAATAAGGGCAAGCTTTCTATTTGAAGAGTAATGTGGATGAGCGTTTATATCATTTGGTTCCCCATGAGTGGCCCATCTTGTATGGCCAATTCCAATAGTTCCTTTTAGATTATTACTTTGAATGAGTTCTTGAAGCTCTTTTACTTTTCCTTTTTTCTTAAAAACTTCCAGAGAATCTTCGATTATAGCTATTCCAGCACTATCGTATCCTCTATATTCTAGTCTTTGAAGCCCTTTAATTAGAATAGGGCAGGCTTCTCTGTTACCCAGGTATGCAACAATGCCACACATAGTATTCGGTTAAAAAAATAGTTTAAAAAAAGTTTATTGTAAGACAATTATTAAACTGGAATCTGCAAAATAATTGTCTTACTTTTAAAAATATTATAGTGTGGAATAGAATATTCTTAAATGAAGTTGGGATTCACCAGGATGTTCTGGATCAGAAATGAGTAATCGATTAACATTTTCATTTGTAAACGGATTTAAGTCAAGGTAAAACCCGGTGTTTTTTCTTGAACCTTCAATTACCTCCTGGATATAACTTGTCATTTCTGCCATAGGATAAGTCCCTGCACTAGAATTATACCCTACATTTTTGATAGGGGTTTCATTTCCAATAACTTCACTAACAGTAATTCTTTTGCCATCTGCTCCTTCAGTAATAGCAGATTCATCTAACAATCGTCTCGAATAATTAAATTCACCATTTTCACTTAAAACAATAAAAGATAAGAATTGAGATGGACTTCCATAATTGGAAATACTACCTTCAATTGGATCAAAGCTAAGTTGAGCTCTGTTTATACCAAAAAATTCAACATCATCTCCTTTAAGTTGATCAAGATATGGGAATTCAATTTTAAGGGTTAGACCAGTTCCTCCAATGAAATAACCCTCATTTTTAAGCTGATTGGTTGGAATAGATTCCCCAAATTCCAATCCGGCTAAATCCGAATTACTACTCAGGTCAAGCTTTGCATTAAAAAATGAGCGATTAAAAAATAAGGTTTTTGTTTTTACAGTTTCCGAATCCGGAGTCCTGTAATATAATCTAACATAAGTGGGGATAGAAGGACTTTGAGAGCTCGGTAATGATATTTTTAAAGCATAACCCTCATCATCTGGATTGGGTGCAACCCTAAGACCTTTAAAAGTTTCATCAACCTTGTCAGGATTATTGAGGTCATCAAAGTTTTTGATATAGTTGAAAATTTTCTCCCCATATCCATCCGCCCTTATGGTAAAGATATCAACCGTATCAAGGGATGGATTTATTTCAGAAGAACCCAGTATATTTGCATCGAAATCTAAGTTACTTGTTTGGTAATAAAGTGAGTCTTCAAAACCTTTGGTAAGTTCAAATAGATTAATGGTTTGAGAAGTATTTTCTTGTCCGGATACCAGCGTATAAGCGAAAAATACTTCTGCTGAATCAAAAATAGCATCGGCATCTTCTAAGAAATCTAGGGTATCTAATCTTAGGTGTAAATAGCTACTGGTAGAAGTCTTACCAAACTTATCATCATTTAAATTCCCTATTAAAATTTTGTTATTAGTAATAAGGGAATCCACTAAAGTGACTGAAGTTTTTATGGTAACAGTATCCGTGAAATGAGTACTGACTATTAAATTATCTCCCTGAATCTCTAATCCTATCTCCTCAAGATTATTACAGGAGGTAAAGTATAAAAGGATTACTGCTAAGAGTAATCCTTTTGAATAAATATTTTTCTTCATAAAAATATTAGCGCCTATTCAAACAATTCGTTATAAAGTTCATAATAGGAGTCTAAATATTCCTCACCAGCCTCAATCACATCGATTTTCTTCTTATCCTGAAACTCGTTTAAAAGGCCATTCATGGTGTTTTCTACTTCATTGCTAGATTTAGTAACAATGTCTGAATATTCAGCACCTATTTTAATAAATCCATCGTAATCAGCTGATTCAAGGTTGCTTAACATTCCATCCTCTATATCAACCATTTTTACTTTTGAGATTAAGTCTCCTTCAAATTTATGATCGAATTGTGTATTGTATACCGTGAAAATAGTTTTTGCATCCTTAAACATAGGATCGTTTTTGTAAGTTGTTTTCAGGTACATTGGAATCAAACTTGTCATCCAATCATTACAATGCACAATATCAGGAGCCCAACCTAATTTTTTCACCGTTTCAATTACACCTTTGCAAAAGAAAATTGCCCGTTCATCATTATCGCTGTAAAATCGTTCCTGCTTATCCTTAAAGACAGACTTTCTGTGAAAATAATCTTCATTATCAATGAAATAAACCTGGAGTTTTGCACTTGGAATTGAAGCTACTTTAATGGTTAAAGGTTTTTCTTCATCTCCAACCACAATGTTTATTCCCGATAATCTGACTACTTCATGAAGACGATTTTTTCGTTCATTTATTAATCCAAACCTAGGAACCAGAATTCTGATTTCCATACCTCGCTCCTGCATAGATTGAGGTAATTTCCTCACATAATCAGCAACTTCGGTGGTTTTTAAGAAGGGATTAATTTCACTTGAAACATAAAGAATTTTAAGATTCTGCTTCGACATGTCCTTTTTTGATTTACATTAATTTAACCGCAAAAGTACAAAAAAATAAAGGTTTTTCAATATAAATTTAATGTTTTAAACATGCTGATAGCATACACTATTTAAATATTGGGTCACTTTTTCAATTGGTTTTTCTCTTTAAATGCAAGCTTCTGCAGAAAGGTTTCCTTGATCATGAAATAAATATTCTAAGCCATCTATAAAGGTGTTCGTTTTTGGGTTTTTTCTCTTTCAGAAAAAGGCTAATAGTATGATATTGAGGGAGATATAATTTAAGAAATAGTGACTTTGACTTTTGTTTTTAAATTAAATATTTATTTAATTGAATTGATAAAAGAAAGTTAGAGATTGGTAAGGATATGCCATAAGTAGATCTTACTTTTCTAATTGGGAAAAATAATTGAAAATTTTAGTTTAAAAAGATTTCCTTAAATCTGAAAGTAGGATGTATTTTCAATAAATAATATTCAATCCTCCTTTCCAAAATCAATTACCTTTTTAGAGATAAAAACTCCTCTTATGATTGAATCCAACCCATAATTAGGATCATTAAAATCACTAATGTATTGAAGGACTTCATGATGTTTGTAAATCATTCCTACGCTGTCTGCATAAATCTCCCACCTCACATCCTTACTAACCAGACTTGAATCTTCATTGTGTATTACCTTTACTGTATTATCAAATGAAAAGCTATTTAAAGAGAAAGAAGTATTCAGGTTCTGAATTTGGTAAATATTTTCAGCCAGAGAATTGAAATTGTTTCCGTCCCAAGTGGTATTGTTTTCAATGGGAAAAACAATTTTTATATAAGGGATATTATTTTCTGTTTTAATGATTTTTGCAGGGTCTGTTTTTAAAGTCCATACAGAATCAATTTTCCACTGGGCGGAGGAATCAATTCTGGTGAATTGTTCAATTCTGAATATGGTGTCACCAGAAAGATCAGAAAATGGTGTTTTTATTATTTCTTTCATTTGATATTCAAGTGTATCACTTTCCTTTAGTTCATCAAACCGGATACTTTTAACCTGATAAGTAATATATCGCCCGGTTTCAATTGGGTAGAAACTTTCCCCAAGAGAAATTAGATCAGGGTCAATATTCCCAGTTTGGCAGGAATAAAAAAATATTGAAATGGCCAGAAACCTCAGAATTTTCTTTATCATAAGTAGATAATCAAAAGTTGTCGGATATTTATTTGCTATAAAAAGTAAGACTGTATCCTTTGAATTCAAGTGCTTAAAATTGAATTGTTTATTGTCTAAAAATTACTGCTAAGTAGTTGAAAATGCTTAATATAAAAAAGTACAGGTTCTTATTGCTTAAAAAATACACCTTTTCAACGCTTACTGTATTTTTCTTATTGGCTGGAGAGGGCATTAATTTGATGCCTAAAATGATGCTATGTCTAGGTTTTGATTTCTGGTTTCATGGCTTCCTTTTTTTTACTTTTTCCTCAAAAAACCACTAAGCCCCAATATCTGGGAAAAACCTGCCGAATTTTACCACTTTCTTCCACTCTTTTAAAAATGGCGCTATAAAATAC
>JAHQVQ010000048.1 GCA_019634305.1 Flammeovirgaceae bacterium
ATAGGATCAGCATCTGCACATTCCTTACCACTTGTATAATACAAATCTCCAATTAATTCATAAGCCTCACCAGCTTTAGATGGATCTAATTCGGCTACTTTATAAGCCTCAGTTCGTGCTCCTGATTTTTTACCTTGAACACTATAAATCTGAGCACTTTCGAAAGTAAGTTCAGCTTGTTTTGCTTTGTCTTCACCAGCGAGTTCAATCCCTTTTCTTTTCCATTCAATAGCTTTTTCATAATCCTTTTCTATCTGGTATTTCTTAGAAATAGTCCCTGCTAAACCTGCAGTTGGTTCTGCCTTATAAAGATTTTCAGCAGCAAGTAAAAATAGAGGATCATCAGTGCACTTATCATTTAACATATACTTTATTGCCCTTTTTGAAGTCTTAACATCTTCAGGATTATTCTTGATTTTATCAGCCATTTTTTCCCTAACAAAATTACAATCGATTGTAACTGCTTTGGCTAATAAACCATCTATTTTATCTTGGCAATCTTTCCAAGAATTTTGACTTTCTCCTTTTGATTTTGCAATATTTTCCTCAATTACCTCAGTGATTTGATCATAATGATCAAGAACCTCTTCTTCGGTCAATTTCTTTTTGGCTTTCTGGTTAACCACAGCAAGCATTAAAAAGGTTAAATTACTTCGCGATGTTTTCACACCGTTTAATTCAAAAATGTGATAATATGCTTTCATCATAGTATCCCATCTTTCAGTATCATCCTTTCTATCTTTTAAATAGAAGTATAATAATTTACCCATTCGTGCTCTAACGTCTGCCTCTTCACCAAAATATTTAATTCTGGTTTCGTACAAATCCAATACCTTATCCTGTAAAGCGACCACCTTTATAGGATCATTCCCCTCTTTTTGTTCTTTCTTCAACAAATTACTATAAAGAGAAACTCCATGAATATAGATCGACTTATTTAAATTTGGGGTGTTTTCAAGAAGCCAATCCAAAGGGTCTTTTGCAGCATCATAGGCCTTCATTTTAATATTATCTGATGCTAAAGCATACTTCTCTTTTGCTGTTCCAGGATCTGCTCCCCAACACCATCCATTTTCACAATCGTCACTTTGAGCAAAAGATACCTGTGATACCAGGAATAACAAAAGTGACATTATTAGTGGATACGTTTTCATAATTGTGCTCAATTTTTAATTAAATGTACGTCTTATAAACCATCGGTCATTTATTGTTACACCGAGGTAAAACCTTATATAACTTTCTTTTATAAATTCTTGGTTGTTAAGCTGAGTTCTACCATATTCAAATGCCATATCAATAGATGATAGTCCCCTATTCATTGGCAAAGCCAAACCAAATCTGGCTGACACATCCAATAATTGGTTATCATTCACCAAATAGGGTAATTCTTTATAAGCAAACCCTGCTCTATATGTCATCCGTTTAAGATAACTTGAAATAGAAGTATAATCTGGAACCCATTCTCCTCCAATTCTCAAAGTTCGGGCATCTAATAACCCCTGCCTTCCCTCAAAATCTTTGTAATCAGACCACCTTTGAAAGGCAACATCAACACTTACTAAATAATTAAATTCTTTTTCAAAAGTCAACCCTAATTTTAAATCTGAAGGTAGTGTTACATTTCCTTCAGTATTTAGCCTTAAAGTATCAACACTCACTTTATCATCTGAACCAGGAATTAATCTTTCCATGGTTTCCAGCTTCTTTACACCAAATTCTTTAGTTCCCTGGTAAACCGCTCCAAATCTAATAATAGATTTCTCTCCAATTTTACCAGAATAACTAATTCCAGGTACAAAAACAAATTCGGAAAAAGTGGTTCGGTCATAAAAGTTAATCTGATAATTGGTTACATCCGCGTTATCTTCAATGGTCGACCTAGTTTGCTTATTGATTGACCCAAAGTTCAAGGAAGCTTCAAGACCAACAGAAAAACCTTTGAATAAACTTACACCATTTGACCAATAAACCTGATTTATTCCACCATCCCCAAAATACTCATATTTGGCGAATTTCCCAGATCCATCAATCTTGTTAATAGCAGAGACCTTCGAATTTACAGCACTAACTGGTCTAAGACCAAATGCCATTCCCCAATTTTTGTTAACAGGAAACCCAAATGATATATTATAAATATTTCCACCAACATCTGTTTGGCTAACATTAGTCGATTTTACCTCTCTATATTCTGTATAAAGACTTAAATCAAAAAATGTAAACTGATTATAAGTCAGGTTAGCTGGGTTAATAATATTACCAGAAAGCGGATGAGGTGAACTAATACCTACACCGCCCATTCCTACACTTCGAACATTTCCTTTATCTACCAATTCCCCTATTCCCAAAATTGAAAATGGAGAATTTCCTCCCTGGCCGAAAGCGTTAGTCACAAATCCCATCACTAACACTAAAATTAACAATCTTAGTTTAGTTAACATTTTCCTTCAATATTTTATTTAATCCCAATAAAGTGAGATTATGATTCACAAAGATGGTAGGTTTTACTATACTTTCAAAAAATTTCGCATCTCCTCCACATAAAATCACATTAATTTGTCCAAATTTTTCTTGAAATTCTCTGATAGTACCTTCTATTTCATGGACTATTCCGGTTACAACTCCCGACCTTAGACTAGTGACTGTATCAACTCCAACCTCCATTTTGCCTTGTTGTGGCCTTTCTACCATTGGTAATTTTGCTGTATAATTATGCATTGCTTTCCATCTCAATTGCATACCTGGTGATATCCTTCCTCCAAGGTATTCTCCTTTCCTATTAATAAAATCATAAGTGATACAAGTTCCCAAATCTATAGATAAATTAGCAGAATCCGGAAAAATCACCCTTGTACCTATTACAGCAGCAAGACGATCCATCCCTAAAGTTTCTGGTGTTTGATATTTATTGATTATTGGTATCCTGGTATTTGGATTAAGGAAGATCAATTCTGATTCACCCGCAATTTCATTAAAAATAATTTCTTTTCCATTACTTACATCACAAATTATTGTGAATTCGGGTTTTTTTCTTCTCAGATAGCTTTTTAGATCCAACGAATCTATTTGGTTTTTTACTTCCAATAGTTCATCTCCATCAAAAAGTCCTACTTTTGTGAAAGTATTTCCGATGTCAATTGCTAAATTCATTTTTGTCTTTTGTACAAGAAATTTCCAATATTTAATAAAAATATGCCTGAAAAATTCCTTATTGTAATAGCTGGTCCAACTGCCATTGGAAAAACAAAGTTAAGCATAAAGTTGGCGAAACAACTGAACACAGCTATAATTAATGCTGATTCCCGCCAGGTTTATAAGGATTTGAAAATTGGCACAGCAAAACCATCATTATCGGAATTATCAGAAGCCAGGCATTATTTGGTAGACTTTCTACCTATTCATACCACTTATAATGCAGGTCAGTTTGAGAAGGATGCTTTGAATCTTTTAGATTCCCTATTTCAGGAAAAAAATGTGGTTATTGTAAGTGGAGGATCGGGACTTTACATAAAAGCCCTATGTGAAGGGATGGACGATATTCCAAAAGTATCAAATCATTTTAGGGAGGAATTAAACAGATCTTATCAGGACCATGGAATTGGCCTATTGCTCAAAGAACTGGAACAAAAAGACCCTGAATATTTTTCTTTTGTTGATAAAAGTAATACCAACCGGATAATTAGGGCACTTGAAATAATAAGAGGCACTGGAAAAAAATTCAGCTCATTTAGAAACGCTAAAAAGAAGAACAGGGATTTTACAATTATAAAAATTGGGTTGGAAAGGAATCGGGAAGAACTTTATGAGTTAATTAATCTACGAATGGATTTAATGATTGAGAAAGGGCTCGTAAATGAGGCAATAGCTATAAAAAACTTTAAAAATTGTAATGCCTTGCAAACAGTAGGTTATAGAGAAATATACGATTATTTTGATGGGAAGTATAATTGGGAGGAAGCTGTAAGACTACTCAAAAGAAATAGTAGAAGATATGCAAAACGGCAGATGACATGGTTTAAAGGCAACCCTGAATATCATTGGTTTCATCCTGAAAATTTTGAGGATATATTCCACTTCATCCAAAGAAATATAGGGAATAGTTAAAATCACTTGGTAAATTTGAATTAAAAAAAATAGAATTTTCCTTCATTTTGGGATATACCAACAACATTGTTTAGAATACATTTTAAAAATAAGGAATATAGTTTTAGCAGTATGATAAAAATAAAGATTGGCACCAGGGGAAGTAAATTGGCTTTATGGCAAGCTTATTATATTGAGGATTTGTTGAAAAATAAAGGAATTGAAACAGAAGTTGTCACCATAGCAACTAAAGGAGATAAAATATTGGATCGTGCCTTATCTAAAGTTGGTGGAAAGGGTGTTTTTACAGAAGAATTAGAAGCGCAATTAACGAACAAAAAGATTGACATTGCTGTTCATAGTGCCAAAGACCTTCAGTCGGACCTGGGACCTGATTTTAAAATAATTGCCTTTACAGAAAGAGAATTAGTACATGATGTAATTGTGAGCTATGATAAAAACTGTCTAGGAAAAAGCAATCCTGTGTTAGGTACTTCTTCTGTAAGGAGAACAGCTATGGTAAAACATTATTTCCCCAATTATAAGACTGTGAATATGAGGGGAAATTTACAGACTAGACTAAAGAAGTTGAAAGAAGGACAATGTGATGCTTTAATTTTAGCATTTGCCGGGGTTCATAGAATGGAGTACGACAATTTGATAATTCAGGAACTAAATACCAAAGAGTTTACACCTCCAGTAGGTCAAGGCTCAGTTGCTATTGAGGTAAGCACTAGTATTAATTCATCATTGGAACAAAAAATAAGAGATGCAATTAATCATAAACCTTCTGAGGATTGTCTTTTAGCTGAAAGGGCATTTTTAAAAAGACTGGAAGGAGGTTGCAGTATTCCTGCTTTTGGGAATGCAGTTCTATCCGATAATACTTTAACCCTGACCGGAGGTATAATCAGTCCGGATGGGACTCAATTAGTAAAGGAAGTTATTACCGGAGATATTGAAAACGCTGAAACAATCGGGACTTCTCTGGCTAATACAGTTTTTGAAAAAGGAGGCAGGGAAATTTTAGAAGAATTAAAATCCAATTAGATTTTCCTCAACTTAATTTTTAATTACATATTTAAAACATTTCTACTAAATAATAAATAATTTGGGATGGCAAGCCTAACCCTTCAAAGGAGTTTTGTATTCAGGTCAATTACTGGTTTCCAAAAACTGGTAAGGCTCCCCAATCTGTTCATTATTTTAGCCACACAATACTTGGTGAGAATTTTTCTAATCGGTCCACCTACTAATTGGAGGTCCTATTTATTAGATTCCAGATTCTTCTTATTATCTGTTTCAACATTATTAATAGCTGCTGCCGGGTATATTATTAATGACTATTACGATATTAAAATAGACACTATAAATAAACCTGATAGGGTAGTTGTAGGAAAATTGATGAAAAGAAGAGTTGCCATGGCATCTCATACCATATTAAGTATTCTTGGAATAGGAATAGGTTTATTAATCTCCAAAGAAATTGCAATAATTAATTTCCTTGCTGTTTTTTGGTTATGGTTTTATTCTAACCGACTAAAAAGAAAGCCTTTTATAGGAAACTTGAGTATTGCGGTACTTACTACCCTTTCAGTTTTGGTAGTAGCGGTTTTTTTCCATGCAAACAATTATTTGGTATATACTTTTGGAGTCTTTGCTTTTTTTATATCTCTCATAAGAGAAATTATTAAAGATATGGAAGACCTGAGGGGCGATATGCATTTTGGTTGTAAAACACTTCCCATTGTATGGGGAATCAGGAAAACCAAAGTGCTGATATTTTTGATTTTTGGAGTGTTTATGTCCACTATAATGGCCCTGTCTTTTGTCATTAGCAGTGCTACAATGAAATACTATTTCCTCATCATGATTATCCCATCCATATTCTTTATTTTTAAGTTATATTGGGCAGACACTAAAAAAAGCTATCACTTTCTAAGCTCATTTTGCAAATGGGTAATGATCTCCGGCTTGATCATGATGACATTCCTATAATATTTTGAATTATTGATTTAAGCTCATTCTCTTCAGCCAATTATCACTAAATTTCTTTAATTTTAATAAATCCACTGTCAAACTATTACTTTTGCCGGAAATATCATTTGGTGTAAAAAAGTAAATTATCAAAACATCTAAGCATTATAGATGCTCTGAATTCAAACCATAAGACCTTGATCAACAGAAAAATTCATATTGCCATATTTGCTTCCGGAACCGGATCCAATGCTGTAAAAATTATTGATTTTTTTAAAGAACAGAAAAATATTTCTTTCTCAGTTCTTTCTAATAAAAAGGATGCACCAGTACTGGAAAAAGCTCAAAGCCTTGGAGTAGAAACACTTACCTTCACCAAGGATGAATTTTTCAATCAGGAAGAAGTCTTGAATTATCTTAAATCAAAACAAACCAACCTGATTGTTCTGGCAGGGTTTCTATGGCTGGTTCCTTCAAATATTATCCAGAGTTTTCCTAACCGAATCATTAATATCCATCCAGCACTTCTACCAAAATTTGGGGGAAAAGGTATGTATGGCATGAAAGTCCATCAGGCTGTGGTTGAAGCAAAGGAAAAAGAAACCGGAATTACCATTCATTATGTAGATGAACAATATGATCACGGAACTGTGATTGTACAGGAAAAATTTAATGTGGCAGAAAAAGATACTCCAGAAGATGTAGCTAATAAAATACACCAACTAGAGCATTATCATTACCCCAGAGTAGTCGAGGCAATTATTAATATGATGTAATTGCAAATAAGTACCAGTACTATTTTATATTGAGTACTTTTATCTCATTATCAAAAAGTTGTGGCACTTATTAAGTATATTTAATTCTGCACATCTATTTATATTATTTATGTCTAATATAAATAATAGGGTTTTGACATGGCTTTAAAGGTATCAACATCTTTTTCCCAATACCATTTTACTTTTTCATAATTGAAATCCTGAGTAAAGATCTCTCTTATTTTGTTACTTCCACAAACTTTATCAAACATATCTAATCTGGAAGCATCACATAATTCGAAAGGATTTTTATCTGGATACAGCTCATTATTAGCCTGCAAAAAATAAAATTGAACAGCAGAAAGATTTACGGTTTTATAATCAGTAATATGCACTTGGACGCCATTCAGTTCAATCCCTTTCATTGCACTATAATAAGGCTTAAATGAAATTGGGCGAAAAGCAATTCCCTCCAACCCAAAACTATTCATTTTTTCAGCAAAAACTATTGGATCAATCCATTCAGCAGCAAATGTTTGGAAAGGAAGTGTATAACCCACTCCTATTGAAACAGAATATAATTCCCCTAAAATGCCCGCCATTGGATAGAAAAATGGGGAATCCTTATGGGGAATATGAGGTGAAGTAGGAACCCATTGTAAACCCGTTTTCTCGAAGGTCATATCTCTGGTCCATCCATCCATTTGGATGATGGTCAACTTACATCTTTGTTTTTCAGATAGCAAACCTTCCTCATTCAACAATACTGCAAGTTCTCCACAAGTTAACCCATACAAATACGGTATTTTAAACTGACTTACAAAAGAAAAATAATTTTCTTCTACTATATTTCCCTCCACCCTGTTTCCTCCTATTGGGTTGGGCCTGTCCAACACCACAAATTCTATATTGTTCTCCGCTGCAGCTTCCATAGCCAGCCCCATAGTACTGATATAAGTATAGGACCTGCATCCTATATCCTGAATATCATAAACTAATACATCCACATCCTTTAACATTTCTGCTGTAGGTTTTCTAGTTTTTCCATATAAGGAATAAACAGGAAGTCCTGTTTTATGATCATGATAAAATGGAACCCACTCTCCTGCAGAGTGATCTCCCCTTACGCCATGTTCTGGTCCCATTAAAACTTTCAATTCCAAATTTTTGGCTTCAAAAAGAATATCCACTGTAGATTTTAAATTCCGATCAACTCCGGTAGTATTGGTAATTAACCCTACGTTTTTTCCTTCTAATGCCTTAAAACCATTACCTCTAAGTACTTCAATTCCGGTTTTAACCTCATTTATCGAATCTTCTAGAGTTGGTGCTTTAATTTCAGAAGCAGTAGTATCTGTACAGGAGGAATAAATATTACCCAAGAATAAAAAGAACAGAACGAACTTAATGCGCATAAAAGTAGGTAGGTTATGTTAGTCTATTTAGAAATTTTAAATGCTTATGTTTTTATTTAAGTACCAGTGCTCCACACCGGGTACTATTATTTTCGAGAAATAGTAATCTCTCTATCAGTCTTTTACCACAAAATAATACACGGTTAATTTTGAATTACTACTTAAATAAATCAGCCCTTTCGAATTTTATTCCAAAAAGGCTGACTTTAATTCCATTAATAGGCCCTCTTCACCTTACCATCCATATAATACATAAATGATTTATTAACTACCCTATTTCCACCTGGTGTAGGGTAATCTCCCGTAAAGTACCAATCTCCTTTATGGTGTGGACAAGCTTTATGCAGATTTTCAACCTTTTGGAAAATAACTGATATATCCGCTTTTATATGGTCCTGCTTAATAATCTCTGCTACTTCATTTGATATTTCTTCATCTGAGAATGGAGCATAAACTTCTTTCACATGATTTTCCACATCAGAATTACCATGCTTTAATGAAGCTTTACATTTCTCATAAACTTCATTCAGTAATTTCTCTTGTCCAGTCTTTTTTATGAGACTCATTGCCGCTCTAAATGCCACAAAATCAGACATCCTTGACATATCAATCCCATAGCAATCAGGGTAACGAATTTGTGGAGCCGATGATACTACAATAATTTTCTTTGGTTCCAACCTATCCAGCATATTGATGATACTTTTCTCCAAAGTTGTTCCCCTCACAATTGAGTCATCAATAACTACAATGGTATCCTTATTCTTTTCAATTACCTCATAGGTAGTATCATAAACGTGAGTTACCAAATCATTTCTACCCTCATCATCCGTAATAAAAGTTCTAAGTTTTACATCTTTTATCACCAGTTTTTCTATCCTTGGCCTAAAAGAAAGTACTTTTTCCAATTCCTTATCATTCAATCCTTTTTTTATTGCACTTAACCGCTCTTTCATAAAATGATCATCAATTCCTTTAGTCATTCCAAGAAAGGAAATTTCAGCAGTATTAGGAATATAAGAAAAGACTGTATTTTCGAAATTGTACTTTAATTCCTCCATGATTTGAGGAATTAATAATTCTCCTAATTGTTTTCTCTCCTCATAAATTTCTGGGTCAGAGCCCCTGGAAAAATAAATTCTTTCAAAGCTACACGATTTCTTTGGCAGCCTTTTTATATAAGCATGTTGTCCAAACTTACCGTCCTTATTAATAATTAGAGCATTTCCAGGCTCAATTTCCTGAATTTGATTATACTCTATATTAAAGGTTGTTTTAATTGCAGGTTTTTCTGAAGCAACTACTACCACCTCATCATCAGCATAAAAATATGCCGGTCGGATTCCTGCCGGATCTCTAGCCACAAATGCAGCTCCGAAACCTGTTAAGCCAGCCATAGCATATCCGCCATCAAAATCTTTGCAAGAACGAATTAATATATTCTGGATATTAAGTTCAGCCGATACTTTTTCAGTAATTATTGTATTAGAAAAACCAAGATTTTTATACTTTCTAAATAATGCCTGATTTTCCTCATCAAGGAAATGGCCTATTTTTTCTAATACCGTTACAGTATCAATTTTCTCAATAGGATGCTGCCCTAATTCTACTAAGTTATTAAACAACTCATCAACATTCGTCATGTTGAAATTTCCAGCCATGATTAAATTTCGACTTTTCCAGTTGTTTCGCCTGATCATAGGATGGCAATATTCTTCACCATTTTTACCATGAGTTCCATACCTCAAATGGCCCAAATATAATTCCCCCATAAAAGGTAAATTACTTTTGAGCCATTTAGCATTCATATATTTTTCAGGGTTATCATTCCTGACCTTCTCTAGCTTTTTATTCACCTTCCCAAAAATATCCATTATGGGTTGGGATGCAGCCGAGCGATATCGGGTAATAAACTTTTTACCAGGCTTCTGATCAATTTTAATATTTACAGCCCCTGCACCATCCTGGCCTCTGTTGTGTTGCTTTTGCATCAACAAATACAACTTATTAATCGCCCAAGTAGGAGTTCCATATTTGTCGATGTAGTATTGCATTGGTTTTCTAAGCCTGATTAAAGCTATACCACATTCGTGCTTGATTTTATCACTCATTTTTTAATACAGATATTTAACCCTCACCGGGAATTTTAGTAGTTGATTAAATAAAACCTCATCCCATTGTTAACCGAATTTTACTTTAACCTCAGATAGCAAATATTGACTTAACGCTGGTGTATTATTTATGCAAAAGTAAATGAAGATATTTTAGAAACATGGGGAAAGAATTAATTTTTCGACAGGATAATTAATTTTCTCTTTGATTCACCTCTTTTAGCTTTTCAGGGTATTTTTCAAGACTTCTTGTTAAATATTTATAAAACCAAAGGAAAATAGAGGTGGATTTTAAAATACCTTTAAATTTGCCTCTAAATTTTTTGCTGATGAGAATAAGTTCGAAACTAGGTTGGATATATATTTTACTTTTTTTTGCAGGTTGTAATGATTGCGAACCCATAGCAGATCCGGGAAATACACTTATTGTAACCTTTTATGAAGTGAATAATTATTTGTGTAATGAAACACTGATTAAACAAAAAGTCCCTTTTCTTTCCATTAAAGAAAAAGATAATGAAGAAATACTCTATCCTGCAAATACCAATGAAGATGATTCTTTGGTAACTACCGATAATATTACTTACGCTTTACCCATGCCATTTGAAAAGGATAACTCCAACTATGAATTTGTATATCCAGATTCCATATTCAAAACCTATTCATTTGAAGGTGATACAAGAATAGACACTTTAGCTAATTTAGATCCGGATATTTTGGAAATCTCCTTTCTTAGAAAAGTAATTTTTGAAAGTCCTGATTGCGGTCTCATTCAGCAACTTAGTAACATAAAATTAAACTCTGAATATCCAACTACCTCTTGTGATAAAGCAGCAGTAAAAGAAGTAGGTTTTGAGGCTGGAGAGGTTTTTATTGATGCCTTACAATCAAATGATACCACTAACATTAGAATATTCTTTTAGAAATGAATTCAATAAAAAAACTACCTATGGAGAAATTTGTGATGAATTGTGCTTCTAAAAGGGATACCTTTTATTATAAAAACCTCATCCTAATATTAATCCTATCCACTATTTCCTTTATATCTTTTGCTCAGGAGCCTGATATTGAAAAAGAAGAAACAGCGGAAAAAAAGGGCAAATCAAAAGAGGAAAAGCCTAAAAAAGAAAAGAAAAAATGGGAAAAATTCCAAATTTATGGGGTGAGATTGGGAACTGATGTGGTTAGCTTATCCAGCCTGATTTTCGATAAGAATGTGGACAAACAGGAATTTAATTCAGATTTAATATTAAATAATAAATATTTTATTGCATTTGATTTTGGATCCTCTCAGATTAATAGAAATAATCAGTTCAATAATTTTGATACATACAATAGTGAAGGAACCTACTTTAGGATTGGAGCAGATTATAATTTAATTAATAAGGCCACAGACGATGATGGAGTGTCCTTTGGTCTCCGCTATGGACGATCAATGTTCAAACAATCTTCCACTTATAGAATCCAGGATCCCTATTGGGGAACAGAGCAGGAAGGAGAAACAGCTTATTATATTAATACGGTGGAGGAGAATAATTTGAGTGCAGACTGGATTGAGTTTGTAGTAGGTATAAAACTAATGGTATTTAATAATCTGTATCTTTCCCCAAGCCTAAGGTTTAAGTTTAGATATTCCGTAGATGATCCAACAGATATTCTTGAAATTGCAGAAATCCCTGGTTATGGTAATGCTAAAAACGGAACTAATACCAATGCCAGTCTTACCCTGAGCTATCGAATTCCTTTCATTAAAAAGCTTAGAAATACAGGCAAAAAGAAAAATGAGCCTCAAAATGAAGTAGATGCTGAAACTTCCGATACAGAAAACTAACCACCTACCATTTCCTCCTCTAAAGAATCTCCTAAATTATCAGGAGTCCCAAGTTCTGATGTTAAATCCACAGAAGTGGGTACAATCAAGGGGATTTTTAAGGTTACAGGCTTATCCACAGTTAGGGTTTTACCCTTAATCCAAGGGTTATGTCTCACCAGTAATTTATAATTAATTCCCTGTACCAAAGCAAAATCAACTAAGTTATCAATGCTTTCAGAAATTTGAATTTCTCTGGTCGCTTCAATTTTATATTTCTGGCTATCTTTCAGGTTAAATTTATATTTATCGGGATTGGTGAAAATTTCCTTAAAAGCCATTGCCTTAAATACATATCTGGCAGTTTCACTATTTATATCCAAATCATAATATGAATTTACTTTTTGTTCTCTGAGTCGTCTTTCCGTTCCGGTAATTCCCAGGTTATAGGACGCAGCTGCCAGTGTCCAACTTCCAAACTTTTTATAAGCCTGCTTAAAGTATTTGCAAGCAACATGGGTGGATTTTATTGGATCATATCGTTCATCTATTTCCTCGTTTATTACCAACCCGAACTCTTTCCCAGTAGTTTCCATAATTTGCCAAAAACCTGTGGCTCCCACCGGAGATACCACATTGGAAAAGGCACTTTCAATAATCACCAGGTATTTTAAATCTTCCGGCAAACCATAGCTTTCAAAAATCTTTTCCATCTTTGGAAACCAGCGATTTGCTCTTTTCAGTATCAGATTGGTATTGGCATAATGAAAAACATTTTCATGAATTTCCCGATCAAGTTTCTCACTAACATCAGGTTCTTTTAAAGGCACTTTTTCTCCACAAAAGATAAATTCACTGGGTAATTCTATATTAAAAACTTCTGATTCGTATCTAAGTTGAGAATCAATCTGGGTATTTTCTTTTCCTTTTATTTTATCAAAAACAGTATAGGCAAGAAGACCCAGAAACAACAAAAGAATAACCGAATTTTGTAGCGCTTTCAAAAGAATTAGTTTTAAAGTTATGGATATACTGAAATGAGGAGGATTGGAAATTTCATTTAATCATTTCACAACTCCCTACCCTACCAGTGAAAAATCAGCACAAGTCACTTCACTACATAACGATAAAAAAAGTCTCTTTAGAAGTTTGGAGACAATAAATATTTAGAATAAAAATCGTCAATCACCTTAACCGCCTCAGTTGGTGAATCTACCAGGTTAAATAAATCCTGATCACCAGGGCTGATAAACTGATATTTATCTAATAAAACTTCATTTATCCAGGTGAGTAATCCCGACCAATAATCTTTACCTACTAATACAATTGGGAATCTGCCAATCTTTTTAGTCTGAATTAATGTAAGTGCTTCAAATATTTCATCAAGTGTTCCAAAGCCACCAGGCATTCCGATAAAGCCCTGGGAATATTTCACAAACATTACTTTTCGAACAAAAAAGTAATCGAAATTCATCAATTTATCCGGGTCTATATACAAATTGGCTCCCTGTTCGAAAGGTAATTCAATATTTAAACCTACTGATTTACCATCCTCACTTTTCGCTCCCTTATTTCCAGCTTCCATCACCCCTGGGCCACCACCTGTAATTACTCCATAGCCATGCCTCACCAGTTTTGCAGCGATTTCTTCTGACATTTTATAAATTTCACTATCTCGCTTGGCTCTGGCAGTTCCGAATATAGAAACACAAGGCCCTATTCTCTCCATTTTCTCAAAACCTTCTACAAACTCTGCCATTACCTTAAATATTACCCAGGAATTGGCACTTTTAATTTCGCTCCAGTTTTTTCGCTCAAAAGCTTTTCTGATTCTGTTTTCTTCTTCACTCATAAAATTTGTGTATTTAAATTGTGATTTTTGATTAAGTAGTATATCCAAAGACTATTTTACAGAGATTTATTTCATTTACATTCAAGTAGTTGGGGTAGAAATATTTTCAGAATTAATTTATAACCAACTTCTCATCCATAATGGCAAAACTTAAAAATCAGCCTTAAAAAATTGGATTTTGCCCAAAACAAAAAATTTGCTTTATTTATCAAATTATTGCTTAAAAAAATTGGACAGCGGGAGGTTTAACGTAAAAAACACTAATAAAGTTTTGATTTTCATTGATTTAATTCAATTATACCCATTTAAATTAAAACTCGAAAAGTGTTCAAAAGATTGAAAGATTTGGGTAATTAAATTCATATGAGTTTTTTTGTAATGCATTACCAATAATTTGATATTGAACTACTTCGAAACCAAAATAGAATTCCTTAAAGGTGTCGGTCCTCAGAAAGCTGCATTGCTGAAGAAAGAATTAAATATCCATACGTTTGAGGATCTTATTGGGCATTATCCATTCCGCCATGAAGACAGGACAAGATTTTATAAAATTGGTGAGGTAACTGAAAGCCTTCCTTTTGTTCAGATAAAAGGAGTCATTAAATCAATAGAAACTGTAGGAGAAGGAAGAAGACAAAGGCTGGTGGCCACCTTACAGGATGATACTGGTTGGTTGGATTTGGTTTGGTTTCAGGGAATTCGATGGGTGAAACCAAAATTGAAAGTAGGCACGTCTTATATTGTTTTTGGGAAACCCGCACGTTTTGGAAAAAACTTCAATATTTCCCACCCGGAATTTGAAGTTTTAACACTTGCCAACGAAGCCAAAGGAGGGTTAGAGCCAGTTTATTCCACCACCGAAACTTTGAAAAACAAGTTTTTGGATTCAAGAGGAATAGGCAAATTACAAAAGATTTTAATTCCTCAGGCATTTGGTAAGATTCCAGAAACACTTCCCAATTATATTTTAGAGCGATATAAATTTATTCCCAGAAATGTCGCAGTAGCCAGTGTACATTTCCCCAAAGACACTAAAATTCTTTCACAGGCAGTCTCCAGACTCAAATTTGAGGAACTACTTTATGTTCAGCTAAAAATGCTGAATCTGAAACAACACCATCATTCCAAGTTCAAAGGACAGGTATTTACCCATATTCCCACAGTAACAGAATTTTATAATAACCATTTGCCCTTCGATCTTACCAATGCTCAAAAAAGGGTAATCCGGGAAATTTATAAGGATATGAAAACCGGACACCAGATGAACCGGCTTTTACAGGGAGATGTGGGAAGTGGGAAAACTATTGTAGCATTTATCTGCATGCTAATGGTGCTGGATAATAAGGCTCAGGCTTGTATGATGGCTCCTACGGAAATCCTTGCCGATCAGCATTATCAGGGGCTAAAAGAATATGCCGATAAATTGGGAATCAGAATAGCTAAACTGACTGGTTCTACCAGAAAAAAAGAAAGGACTGTAATTCATGAAGGACTGCTCAATGGAGATATCAAAATAATTGTGGGGACTCATGCGCTTATTGAAGATACGGTAGATTTCCAAAACCTGGGCCTCTGTGTGATTGATGAACAACACAGGTTTGGAGTAGCCCAAAGAGCAAAGTTGTGGAATAAAAGAAGTGAAGCTTTTCCCCATATTCTGGTCATGACTGCTACGCCTATTCCAAGAACCCTTGCTATGACTTTATATGGAGATTTGGATGTTTCTGTAATTGATGAATTACCCAAAGGGCGAAAACCTATTCAAACTGTCCATTATTTTGATTCTAACCGACTGAGAGTCTGGGGATTTATCAAATCACAGGTGAAGTTAGGTCGACAGGTTTATATCGTATATCCATTAATTGAGGAATCTGAAAAAATGGATTATAAAAACCTGATGGATGGGTATGAAAGTGTTTGTAGAGCTTTTCCCGATTATCAAATCAGTATTGTGCATGGCAAAATGAAATCGAAAGATAAGGATTTTGAAATGCAGCGCTTCATTAAAAAGGAAACTCAAATTATGGTGGCCACTACTGTAATTGAGGTGGGTGTAAATGTGCCTAATGCTTCGGTAATGATTATTGAAAATGCCGAAAAATTTGGACTGGCACAACTTCACCAGCTTAGAGGCCGGGTTGGAAGGGGAGCTGATCAATCCTATTGTTTATTGATGACCAGCTTTAAATTGAGTAAAGAAGGCAAAATAAGAATAGACACCATGGTAAGAACCAATAATGGCTTTGAACTCGCAGATGTGGATTTGAAATTAAGAGGTCCTGGTGATTTAAGTGGAACGCAACAAAGTGGAGTACTTGATTTGAAGTTTGCAGATTTGGGTAAGGACGGAAAAATTATTCAGGAAGCCAGAACTTTAGCCCAAAAAATATTAGAAGCAGATCCAACACTGGAAAAACCAGAGAATCAAATCTTAAAAACAAGATTAAGAAAACTGGAAAAAACACAAACTAACTGGAGTAGAATTAGTTAAAAATCTGAATATACCACTTTAAGTTTTTTACTCAATTGCGGCTTCAAGTTTTAAGCCATTTGAGGACGCCTCTACTGGTTCAAGTCTTGTAGGGTTGGCTTTTTAGCTTTGGCTGACTTGGACCATGCTTCCACAACTTCCTCTCTCCTTATTTTATTTTTTAACTGCCCGAATTCTCATACTTCTACCACAACCCTCCGAACTTTTTTTAGTCACAAGTCTCGCTTTCGCTAAGACTGCGCCAGGTGTGGATTATTCTGGATCAATTAATCCATTTTCAAGATCTATGAAAAATTGATAAGGGTTTTGAATATATTTATAAGCATTTGAATTTTTTATAGCCTTTTTTAATATCTCATATTCTGGTTCATGAATATTTTCTCTAATATCCAAAATCATACAATCTAAATGCTTTGCTAGCTGTAAAACACTCATTACAAATAATTTAGGATGATATCTTAAGTCAATGAAAATTTCTATTCTAGAAATATCATTAATTTTTTCATCAAAATTGATCCAAATAAAATTTTCATCCCGTTTACCCCAAGAACAAAAATCATTTCCAAAATAAGGATCTCTTTCTATAATTCGGTCTATAAAATCTTTTGCAAAATCTATTTTAATACCCTTTTTTCTCCAATATGATGAAAATAAGGCTATAATTATCTTTATCTTTTCTTCAATTAACTCTACATTCTTAGGATCGATTTTTCTTAAATCGGAAATTATATCCAAATTAAACGAAGGAGCAATATTAAAACCTTCTAATAGCTCTTTTCTGGGTAATAATTCTAATTGAAATTGCCAAACCGCCATTTAAATATTCTTTAAAGTTATTAAACTAAATCAAAATAATATTCACTATCACCCATCGTAATTGGTTAATTCAGATTGATAAAAATCATAAGTTGTCCCTGCTTCCACACGCATGCCGCGTGTGTCCAAGAGCCAGATAAACCTTAACTTTTCCCCAATTCCACCAACTTATTTACGGTTCTCCAATTCCTGGTTGTAGCAGTTACTTTCAATTTGTTTTCAAATAGATTATTGGAAAACTTGGTAGTGCCATACCCATTGGGGCAATGTAGATAGATGTTTTTCCCGATTAGTTGAAATTCATCTTCGCCACTTTTTACTAATTTCAACTTATCCAGATTTTCTTTGGTGGGTATTTCATCCAAAAAAGTCACCAGGAGTTTTCTATCATCGTTTGCCCAGGTTTCATTGAAGGGGTTGTGATTAGCTACTTTTTCAAATTCTGCCACTGTTTTCACAATTACCGGGACTTCAAAGCCATACTTCTCCTTTATTTTTCCAGAAACCTGACCGGCTAAAACCCTTGCATCAGTTGCTTCAGTATCAAAAAGCACGTTTCCACTTTGGATATAAGTCTGGATATTTACAAAGGCCAATTCTGCTAAATAAGACTTCAGCTCAGCCATTTTAATTTTCTTTTGCCCACTTACATTTATCCCTCTTAATATTGCTATGTATTTTCTCATGTGATGTTCTGATTAGCCTAAAATCTTAAAAGTAAATCCTTGTTTTGCAAAATACTCCAAATATCTGGGAAGCACATAATCCAGATTTTTTTTTGCCTTCAAATTGTCATGAAAAACTATTATTGATCCTGGTTGGGTAAATTTGATAGACTTTTCAAGGCACTTTTTTTTATCCAATTTTTGAGAAAAATCCCCACTCAATACATCCCACATTATAATTTCATAATCATGCTGGATTTGTTTGATTTGGGAACGGGAAATTCGTCCATAAGGAGGGCGGAAAAGTTTTATTTCAGGAGTTCCATTCAGTAGAGCAAACTGATTTCCACATTGCTGAATGTTTTCATAATAAGAATCAGTGGCCATTTGCCAACCATTTAAGTGATTGTAAGTATGGTTGCCTAAAGCGTTGCCTTTAGCCAAAGCTTCCTGAGCAATTTCAGGATATTTCCGCACATTATCACCCACACAAAAAAATGTAGCCTTGGCATTAAACTGATCTAAAATTTCCAAAATTTCAGGAGTCATTTCAGGAATTGGTCCATCATCAAAAGTGAGGTAAATTACTTTTTCTTCAGCATATCGACTCCAGGTTAAGGTTGGGTAAAGAACTTGCTGAAACAACCAACCCATTTTGTGTAGAAACATAGGTAATGTGCCTTAAATTTAAGCGAAAAAATCAGGGCATAAAAAAAGTCCCATAATTTTACAAATGTGCAAAACTATGGAACTTTCCAGAACTATTTTTAATGTTGGTGACCACCTTGTCCATGTACATGTCCGTGTTCGATTTCTTCTTGAGAAGCCTCTCTCACTTCAAGCACTTTTCCTGAAAAATGAAGATTTACGCCTGCCAATGGATGGTTAAAATCCATTCTCACATACTCTTCAGTAATTTCCTGAATCAATCCATTCAAAGGATTCCCTTCCTGATCCTGCATAGGCAGTGTTCTTCCTATTTGTAACATTTCATCTTCCTGCTCCTTAGTTGGGAAATTAAGATTATTTCTATCAACAGCTACTACAGCTTCCTCATTAATAGGCCCATAAGCTTCATCACTAGGTACAGAAAAGTCAAATTCATCTCCTACAGTTTTTCCCTTCAAATAAGTTTCAAA
>JAHQVQ010000049.1 GCA_019634305.1 Flammeovirgaceae bacterium
AAGATTAATGTAAACTTGAAATTGTATTTATTTTTTGAAAACAGTGAAATTTTAAAGATTTTTCTTGTTTTTATATTATGTTGAATATCAGAGCATTAAGTACTCCTATTTGACATTTTGACTTTTGTGCAACTCAACCCATCATTCGCTCTTCTTTGCAACAATGCCAATAATTGTTATTCTTTATCCATATAATGGACTTTTTGATGCTTCCCATCGTGGAATTGAAATTTATTGAGATTCATTTTTAAAAATATTATCCCTTCGGTTTTTATCTAATCGGGTTCCTAAAGGATCTATGCTTATGAATTTTGGGTAAGTATCTACAATTAAACTAAAATCAGTCACATTATTTTTAATCTGGTGTGAGGTAAGGCTTATAATACCGGTTGGGGATTTTACCTGATTTGGATGAACTGAAAACAAGCCAATTGGAATATGTTCATTTATTGGGATTTCTTTTTCCTCCTTCCCATTTTCAACTTCAAATCTTTTTGCCAATAAAGTGAAGTTTACCTCATATTTTTGATTTTCAAGTGGTTTTATAACCACATTTTCAATTTTTAAATTATAGATGATTACACGTTTGAACCAGTCATTGATTAAAGCATGATCAGAAGGAGGAGTTACTTTGTAGATTTCCTTCAAAAATTCAATTGAAGTCACATTTGGCACAGGATTTTTTCGGTGTTTCTCAATTAAAATGCTTATCACCCGATTTACTTTTTCCTCACCAACCAATTCCCTTAATGCCAGCATCACAATAAAATTTTTGCCATAGGACAGATAGTTTTCCCCACTGGAATAATAGATGGGTGGTTCTGGTTCCCAGGCAAAAGCCCGGCCTTTAAAATATCTTTCCTGAGCAGATTCACTTAATTGCCACACTGCATTTTTACCATAATGTTTTTCCATTACCACCGCTTCTGTGTATTTAGCCAATCCTTCCGTAAAAAGAGTACCTCCTTCCACAGTTTTTGGGGCTAATAAATGGCCAAACCACTGGTGGGCGACTTCATGAATAGTACGTTTGGCAACCAGATCGAATCCCTCCAGATTGGAGTTGTCAATTAAATATAAATTATCCTCTACCATGGTGATGGTTCCTGGCTGGGCATGACCTCCAAATGACCAGTAATTAGGAATTTCCGCTATTCGGATTTGTTCAAAGGGATATTTCCCAAAATTTTTGATACAAAAATCTAACGTCCATTTAGAACTTCGAAAAATTGTGGCAATATTTTCATCATGTGTGGGATGGAAATATTGCTCAATCTGAATTCCTTTATACTTTTCCGATTGTTTGCTGTACCGGGCAGATTCAAAACCAATTATGGGAACAATTCTGATTGGTGTTTTGTAATGAAAATAATTCCTGTCATTTGATGACCATTTTTCGATGAGGTCTCCCGGAGCGATGGCAATCTGATCGACAGCAGTAGAGACTACAGTTTCAAAATTAACCTTTTTATAATTTCTGGATTGATCAAAAAGCATGTGCTCATCACTTTTCTGCTCTTCTTTCCTGGCTGGTAATCCCCGTTTTTCCCTTTCGAACCGATCTTTTATTTCAAAACTTTTTCTATAGCCTAAAACTGGTTCAAAATCATTTAACAGAATAAATGAGCCATTTTTTGTAAGGGTTTTGTCTATTTCAAATCCTACTTTTTTCTTTTCAATTTTAAATGAGAACTTCACGCCCTGATTAGGGGATACAGGAGAGTTGAAAGCATACAAAAAGGTATTATATACGCTATCGTGCTCCACAAGTATTGCATTTTCCAGTTCCAAAGAGGTTATCTTTTCCCTTTCACATATGAGTATTGTATCTATGGGGCCATCACTGATATTTTCTAGAAAATATTGACCCTGAAATATGTATTTCCCCAGGCTGGGATAGATATCCATTTGTGTTTTTATATCATTTTTCGCCAATCTTTGAAGAGTCTCGTAGTGTTTATATTTTCTTTCATATCCTTCCTGAAAATCCAGCTTTTCACTTTTGGTCTGGTAATCATTCAATACATTGGTATTATAATAAATCAGACTACCCGATGTGATAAAAAGCAAACCAGGAATTCCCAGGGACATATTGAACCAGGGCGTTTTGGCAAACCACAACTGCTTTATTTTAAATTTTAATTGATTGGTTGTTCCCCGTTGCCAAACTTTAAATGACAGCAAAGACAGGATTAATCCTAAAGAAGTCCAGAAAAGAGCAAAATAATGAAATGGAATAGCAAAGTCTCCGAAACCAGCCATGTTACTAAATTCAACTGCTGGCAACCAACCAATTTTTAATAAGGGATGGGAAATGCCAATAAGGGTGGCCAGCGGACTACCAAAAAGGATAATGATAAGTGCAGTTATTACCATTCCAGCATATTTATTTGGAGATAAACTCTGGATAAAAAAAGTCAATAAGGTATAAAATATAAACCCAAAACCCTGATAATAAAACATGGAGAAATATTGGACCAACTGAAAATCATAATACCCTTTTGCCAACTGAAAGCACATTGCGATAACTATACTAATGACGATTAATAATATAGGAAGCAATAAAACTGTGGCTAATTTTGATGTAAAAAGCAAGCTGTTTGGGGTAGGAGTAGCCGCCATAATTTCATTAAATTTTAAGGAGTAATCCCGCCATGTTAATTCGCCACCGTAATAGACAACCAGAATTAATCCGATAACAGGAAGGGGGTCTTTTATAAGCCAGATTAAAATATCAGTTGAAGAATATAAACTATCATTATAGGCTCCTCCGCTATAAATTCTGGTGTAGATTTCTGTGAAAATGATGACTATCCAAACCAGGACAATTCCAATGAAAGGCAAGCTTATAAAAACAGAGGTTAATTCTATTTTAAATAATGATTTGAAACTTTGCCAATGTATACTTGAATTAAACTTTATTTCATTTATAGGTTGGTATTTATAAGCTTTTATGGTTTGCTTCTTCAATTTTGGTTTTTTACCGAATTTTTGTTGGATTTTTCGAAATGAAAATAAGCGATAAGTGACTGAGAGTATAATAAAACTAATTGACAACCACATTAACCTGTTCCACATAAAATTGCCCGAGAAACTTATTGATAAGGTGTTTTTCTCGAAAGGCGTCCAATATTGGGTCTGCTCAAAGAATGCAGAAAGTCCAAATGGATCTGCCACAGCAGCTATTGCCAGGGTTTGGGCAGATGGATTTACCGAATTCGCCATTAAAGGAGAGTTAAGAAAATTGGCTGCTAAAAAATATGCGGCATAAATGAAAATAGCACTGGCAAAAGTAGCGATATTGTTCTTTGTTATAGAACTGACAGAAAATACCAGAGTTGAACAAACCAGCACATTTGGCAAGACCATTACCAGCCAAACCCAGCCATAATTTCCAATTTGAAAACCTGACAACCGTTCCGGGTCTAATCCCTGGGATTGTATTCCCAGTGCAAAACCTACTAGTGACATACTAAAAGCAATGAGACTAAATAAGACGATTCCAGAAAATCGGCTAAAAAAGAAACTGGTTTTTGAAATAGGAGTGGTATAAATAATTTCTTCCATTCGCAATTGCCTATCCCGAAGAATCCCGCTTATGGTAAAAAACATGATGGCAAACTGGCATCCTAGGGAGAGTAACCCAATTTTATAAAATAGCTGATAGGAGGAATCGAAGTTGACTTGGGCAGGTGCATTATTTTGGCTGCCTAATAAAAATCCAAAAGCCATGAAAATTACGCAAAAACTCAGGAAAGCTTTTTGGCGAATTTGATACCTTATTTCAAAATTTAAAAGCTGAGAGAACACCATTTTTATTAATTTCAGGAACTGATATTAAAGTAATTTTCACTTTCAGATATGAACTGGATGATGGTATTTGGATAGGGTAGTGAAGTATACACTTTCCAAATCTGGGGAAGCAGCCTGGAACCCGCTATCTGGCAATGAGTTGGAATAAACCTGGATTTGGGTTTTTCCAGCAACCAGCCTGGTGGAAATAATCTTAAATTGATCCTGATATTCGGGAAGTGATGCTCTATTAATTGTTTTCGTCCAGATTTTGCCTTCTAGCAATTTGGTGCTTTCAACTGGATTCCCCTGACTGATAATTTCACCCATTCCCATAATAGCCATTTGGGCACACAATTCCTTAATATCCTCCACAATATGAGTTGAGAGAATCACCACTTTATTTTCTCCAATTTCACTCAACAAGTTGAGAAATCTATTCCGTTCTTCCGGGTCCAAACCAGCAGTAGGTTCATCTACAATTATGAGTTGGGGATTGCCTAACAGGGCCTGAGCAATACCAAATCGTTGTTTCATCCCTCCAGAGAATGTGTGAACAGCTTTTTTCCGATCTTCGAATAAATTGGTTTGTTGAAGGAGTGCCCAAACCTGTTCTTTACGATCATTTTTCCGGGTAATTCCCTTTAATACTGCCAAATGATTCAATAAATGTTCTGCACTGATTTTTGGATAAACACCAAATTCCTGAGGTAAAAAGCCTATCTGTTTTCTAATATATCCAGGGTTTCTGATGATATCTTTTTCATTAAAAGTTACAGTTCCAGAAGAAGGCTCCTGAATAGTGGCAATTATGCGCATTAAGGATGATTTCCCTGCACCATTTGGTCCTAAAAGTCCAAACATCCCATTGTGGATGGTAAGAGAAACATTTTTTAATGCCTGAACTCCATTGGGATATATTTTGGATAAATTTTGAATTTGTAATTTATTCATAATCTCATGTGGGTATAGCGTGAATGCAACAAACCTAATAGGCCTTTAATTGAATTGAAATTAAATTTGATGAACTGTGATGGTTTAAGGGTAAATAATGGCCATTAGGTTCAAACCAGGTTGAACAAGAAAAGGAAGGGGTTTATATGGAAAACCGTGGTGTTGATCAAGTAAATTAGCATAAAACTTCAATACGCCTACTTTTGGAGAAATCAGGGCTTTTTATTTAATGGTTTCAAAAAGCATTTTAAAACTAAGAAGTAAAAGTTACCAGTTTTCTTATTCAATTGATTTAAAGATGAAGGTATTATTAAAATATTACAAAGCAGCCGGAATTGGGTTGCTGATCACTATCGCAAGTACTTTTGTGCTTGCTGAGCTTCATTTTATTTTAATTGATAAAAATGAAATTCTGGAAAACACGCTTATTTTTTTGTTTTGGTGGATTGCCCTTTCTTTTTTAAGCTTCCAACTTTACAGGAAAAGAGGCAAAATGGTTATTTTAAAAGGATTTGTACTTTTATTGATTGCTGGTTTGGCCATAATTATAGACAGCTTTTGGAAAATTCCTGATAATCCAGTGACAATTCCCCTAATCATTTTATTTTGGATTGGAGTACTGAACCTTTTTTTACCATCATTTTTCAAGAAATATCGCTTACCTATCCTTACTGTTTATGGTTTAATTACCATTTATTTTGTTTTTGCAAGACTGGGCTATAGTTCTCCCTATTTTGAAAACCACAAGGAAAGGATTATCAATTTTTTATTGATCCCCATTCCATTAATATTCGGATTATACCTGTTTGAACAATGGAAATGGGTGAAATCATTACAAACGGAAAAAACCAATACAGAATTATCCTTATTAAAAAGTCAGATAAACCCTCACTTCTTTTTTAATACCCTGAATAATTTGTACGGTCTAACAGTGGAAAAATCTGATAAAGCCCCCGAAGTGGTGCTCAAATTATCTGAAATGATGCGGTACACCATTTACGAAGGCAAAGAGGATTTTGTACTATTAAAAGATGAGGTTAAATACCTTGAAAACTATATCGAGCTACACAGGTTAAGATTTCATCAGGAAGTAGATATCCGGTTCGAACAAAGCATTCAGGAACAAATAAAGGTGGCACCATTGCTTTTTATAATTTTATTGGAAAATGCTTTTAAACATGGGGCGGAAAGTCTTACCAAAGGTATTTTTATTCAAATTTTTTTAAAAACCAAAGGAGATAAAATAATGTTTTCTATTGAAAATAATTATGAAAGTAAAGCTGAAGAAAATCCTATAGGTATTGGTCTGGAAAATTTGAAAAGAAGATTGAAATTGATCTACCCTGAGCAGCATAAATTTTTAACAGAGAAAAAGAATAGTACATTTAAGGCAACATTAGAATTACCGGTAGTATGATAAATTTTATCATTGTAGATGATGAGCCCATCGCTCACAGAATAATTGAAAATTATTGTAATGATTTACACCACTTAAAATTGAAGGGAAATTGCTATAATGCTTTTGAAGCCATCCAGCTATTAAATAAAGAAAGTGTTGACATAATTTTTTTGGATATCAATATGCCAAAACTAACTGGATTTGAATTTTTAAAATCGCTTTCCAATCCGCCAAAAATAATTGTGACCACTGCACATAAGGAATTTGCATTGTAAGGCTATGAGCTTAATATTTCAGACTATTTATTGAAGCCATTTAGTTTTGCCAGGTTTGTAAAAGCAGTAAACAAAGCCTCCAATCTATCCACCAATCCAATACCCGTAAACAACCCTCAGGAAGGAATTAATAACCATTTCCGTTTTTTCATTAAAGGAGATAAAAAACAATATCAGGTTAATACCGAAGAGATACTTTATATTGAAGCTTATGGAAATTATTCAAAAATCCACATGAAAGAAAACATGCTGGTTTGTCATGAAAAAATTTCAGCTTTTGAGGCCATGCTACCAAATACCCAATTTTTGCGTATTCACAAATCTTATATCATAGCCATTGATAATGTGAAAGTAATAGAAAATAATCAGGTAAAGATTGGTGAGCAAAAAATTCCTATAGGGCAAACCTACAAACATAACCTTAGAAATTTGATGGGGTAGGGAAACATAAAAATCCGTGGGGCAAATCATTTTTTTTGAGAAAAATGAAATATTACTATTGCAATAAAAAATATAACTATTTCAACATTACATAAAAACTAATAATTATAATTATGTTAAGTAGTATTTAGCTAAATTAAGTGTAATTATGGATGCTTTATGCTAAAATAGTATCATTTTAGAAAATTGGAAACTCTTTAAATTATATAATTTTTTCAAAACTACATTTAATTATGGCTCCTTAT
>JAHQVQ010000050.1 GCA_019634305.1 Flammeovirgaceae bacterium
AGGTTAAACGCATCAAATTTTTAGATAGCTCTTAGAAGGAAGTTAGAATAGATTTTAATAATTTTATTTTTTGAATTAAAAAATAAAATCGAGCCTCATAAGCTCCAAATAGTGTTTGAATATTTTCATGCGTTTAACCTACCCAAAAGTTAAATCATTCTTCTACTGGTAAGTCTTTTGTACCTTCAGGTAAATTTTGTGTTGTAAAACCAAACAATATGGCTATTGGAGTAATTAGTAAATATTTTATTATTATTTATTTTTTAGTTTAAATAACGCCTATTTTAATGGTATATGAGATTTTATGGTAAAATCCGATAATATTTCACTTGAAAACCTTTAGTTTATTGAAAAAATCCAAATTAACTTCCTAATAGATTGGAAATATTTAATTATTTTTAATTATCTTAAAATACTCAATTACTATTTTGCATCACTAACCATATAATAGAGAGAGCTAATCTCTAAACTGGTTTGTTTATCAAACAAAATCACTTTAAAACTGACTGTAATTTAATGGATAACTAAAAGGATTCAATTCCAAAAAAGTCCAGGTTAATATCGTTTGATATTGCTAGTTTAACAATTAAGTAATCAGGTAGGGTTTCGAAATGAATGAATTAAGGCAAGGAGAATCAAAAATATTGTACATTGATGATGAGCAGGAAAACCTTGATAGTTTCAGGTTAGTTTTTATGGAGTACTATGATCTTTATCTTGCTAACAATGTAGATGAAGGTATGAAAATCTTGGAACAAGAAGAGATTCAGGTATTGCTTACTGACCAGAGAATGCCCAAAATGACTGGTCTTGAGTTACTTTCACAAGCCAAAAAATTATATCCTGATATTGTCTGTATGATCATTACGGGCTATGCTGATTTGGAGATTGTTACAAAAGCTTTTAATGAAGTCGGGATTTATCAATATATCCATAAGCCCTGGGATGAAAAAGATCTTAAAATTAAGTTAGATAATGCTCTTGAAAAATTCAGGCTTATTAAAGAAAATCGATCTTTAATTGGGAATCTACAGGAATCCAAAGATAATCTTGAGAAAAAAGTAGAGGAACTAGATACTTTCGTTTACAGGGCATCACATGATATCAATGGTCCACTTTCCAGCTTTTTAGGTTTGTGCGAATTGGGAATCCGTGAATTTGAATTTATGGAATCGGTAAAATATTTTCAGATGCTAAAATCCGAAGCCAATAGAATGAGTAGAATTTTGTTTAATCTGCTCAGTCTTAATGAAATTGAGGTGATGGAAATAGTTTGTGATAAATTGAATTTAATGGAAATTATTGAACAAGCACTGGATCATGTAAATAAGTCATTTTCTACAGAAAATCATGAATTAATTATAGAAATTGATCCTAATCTTACAATGATTAGCGATCAAAAGCTAGTAAGTACCATTCTTATGAATGTAATCCAGAATGCAATCTTATATACTGAGAATGATGCTAAAATATCAATAAAAGGAGAAAAAAGCAAAAATAACCAAATAAATATCCAAATAAATGACAACGGGATTGGAATTGATCCAAAAAGTTTGCATCTTATATATAATAAGTTTTTCAGAGGAACATTAAAATCAAAGGGAAACGGTTTAGGCTTATACCTTACAAAGTTAGCTATTGAACGAATTAAAGGAAAAATTGAAGTTGAGAGTACCAAAGAGCTAGGAACAACATTTTCAATTTACTTACCAATCAATCTAAAAGCGGAAGAGATATGAACCCACAAATTCTTTATGTAGACGATGAACAAGAAAACCTTGATAGCTTTCAACTTGTTTTTATGTTAGATTACAATATTCATATTGCCAAGTCTGCAAAGGAAGGGATGGAAATTTTAAGTAAAAACCATAATTCTAATAATCAGATTCAATTAGTAATTACTGATCAAAGAATGCCTGGTATTTCAGGAATCGAGTTCCTGGACAAAGTAAATGCAAAGTTCCCAAATGTGGTAAAAATTCTTCTTACAGGCTATAGTGATGCCAATATTGTAGAGTATGCTATGAATAAGGCTAAGGTATTTTCCTATGTAACCAAACCCTGGGACGAACAACAATTGAAGAAAACAATTGATCAAGCCTTACAAAAATTTCAAACCACTGCCCATTAAATAAAAAATTCCTCCATTCAGAAGGCATTTTGAACAATAACCTTTTCATCTTCCCTGACTAGATATTTGGAAGTTCCCAATTGTTATGGTAAGTAGGTTTTAACAAACCATTAGCTTCATCATCATTTAAGAATAATCCTTTTTCCTTGTCCCAATAGATTTTTCGCCCTGTTTTATAGGAGATATTTCCCATATGAGCATTTATTGCAGCTACGCTTCCTGTTTCAATCCAACATTTTAAATCTTCTTTCTTCCTTGACTTCATGGCATCTATAAAATTACGAGCATGCTCTTGTAAAGGATCTCCAGTTTTAGGCTGATTTGGAATGGCATCCATTTTATAAAAATAGTCTTGTCTATCTTTATTATTAGTTTCAGGGATTACTTCCCAACCGCCACGATTAACTACAAGCGTTCCATTATTACCAATAAAGGCAATTCCTTCAGTTCTACCATAATTGCCTCCATCTATTCCAACAGCATGCTCCCATAGCATATTAAAATTTTCATATTCGAAAACTGCCTGTAGGGTGTCAGGTGTTTCAGATGGATCATTAGGATAGGCAAATTTTCCTCCAGAAGCCATAACCGATTTAGGAGCTTTTGCATTCATGGCATAAAGTGCAATATCAATTTCATGCACGCCCCAATCTGTCATTAATCCACCGGCATAATCCCAAAACCATCTGAAATTAAAATGAAAACGATTTTGATTAAAAGGCCTCATAGGAGCTGGGCCAAGCCACATTTTGTAATCAACACCTGCTGGAGCTTCTGAATCGGCCACAGTTTTAACTGATTTCATCCAACCCTGATATGCCCATACTTTTACTAACCTTATCTGCCCAAGTTTTCCTGATTGAACAAATTGAATAGCCTGATCATAATGCCTTCCACTCCTTTGCCACTGCCCTACTTGCACAATCCTGTTATATTTTTTGGCAGCCGCAACCATGATATTACATTCTTCTACAGAATTTGCCAATGGTTTTTCTACATATACATCCTTACCTGCTTCACAGGCAGCTACGGCAATCAAGCAATGCCAATGATCCGGAGTACCAATAATTACCGCATCAATATCCTTATCTTCTAATAATTTTCTGTAATCCTTATATAATTTTGGTTTTGTTCCCCGAATATTTTCAACATCTTTTGCCCTTTGATCAAGCACACTCTGATCTACATCACACAATGCTACACAATTCACTTCTTCCATAGCGAAATGGGCTCTCATATTTGCCCAGCCCATTCCATTACAGCCAATCACACCTATATTTATTTGATCATTTGCTGATATTTTTCCATTTGGGTAGTAAAAGGAGGTAAGGGGATTTCCAGCCACAATTCCAGCTCCAGCCAGCATTGTAGATGAAGTTATTAAAAATTTCCTTCTTGAATTTTTCATGTAAGGATAAGTTTAGTTAAAAAATGATTCTATGCCTTAAGTTTTGGTAAAATAGATTCCTTTCTCTGGAAGGTTACAAAGTATTTGTTTAGTCTTTTAGACCAAGCAGCCATTTTTAAATGTGTAATAAATTTAGATCTATATGACTTGAAAGAACAGTTTTAATTTTCTGTAAATCAATGATTTAAATCATTGATTTACAGAAAATTAAATTTTGACTACAATTTTCCCAAATTGGTCTCCATTTTCCATTTTTGTGAGGGCAGCTTCAGTTTCCTTGATAGGAAAAACCTGGTCAATTACAGGCTTTATTTTATTCTGATTTACAAAATCAACCATTAGTTGGAAGTCTTCTGAAGATCCCATTGTAGTCCCTTTTATGGTCAACTGTTTAAAAAATACTTTTGAGGGAATAATATTTCCAATGTTGCCTGAAGTTCCCCCATAAAATGTAATCCTTCCTGCAGGAGCGGCCAGGTCTATTAGTTTTCCAAAATTCTCTCCCCCCGCACTATCGATAATAACATCAAAGTTCCCTGCTTCTTTAAAAAGAGCTTTGTGCCAGTTTTCAAGTTTATAATTTATTCCTCCGGTTGCACCCAATGATACTGCTTTTCTTATTTTTTCATCTGAACCAGAAGTAACGTAAACTTCACACCCAAGTACTCTGGCAAATAGAAGTGTTTGTATAGCTACTCCCCCTCCTATTCCAGTTATCAATACCTTTTCTCCTTTTTTTAGATTGGATTGTGTAAATAAAGCCCTGTAGGCAGTTACTCCAGCCAATGGAATAGCCGCAGCTTCTGCAAAATTTAAATGTAGTGGCTTTTCATAGAGATATTTCTGGTCAATTTTCACATATTCAGCAAAGCACCCATCCTTAGGCATTCCCAAAATATTAAATTCTTTGCCCGCAACCAACGCATTTTCTCCCCAATTTAATCCTGGATTAATAATTACTTCCTTTTCAAACCATTCATTGGAAACAAACCTGCCTACTTTCTCAACAGTCCCAGCACCATCCGATCCTAATATACAGGGCAATTTCATCCCTGGGTATAATCCTTTTTGCACCCAAACGTCTCTGTGATTCAAGGCTGCAGCCTTAAGTTTCACTAATACTTCAGAATCAGTGATTTCAGGAATCTTTGCTTCAGCAAAGTCAGGTGGCTCATGGAGCCTATTCAGGATTATAGCTCTCATTTTAATTAAATACTGGTACTTTTATTCAGGAATTTCATTATCATATGACTGAGGCAGATGAAATGATAAATATTTTGATTTATTCTATTCAAAACATTGTGTAAAAAATCACTTCATGGCTGAAGCTAAGAAATTTTGAGACGAAAACCTACTCCATGGATATTCTCTATCTTAATTGAACCATCAATTTTTAAATATTTTCTTAATCTGGTAATAAATACATCTAGGCTTCTTCCTTTAAAATAATCATCATCTCCCCAAAGTTGATTCAGAATATCTTCTCTCCTGACTACATTTGGCATACCCAAAATCAGCATTTTTAATAAATCGCCTTCTCTTTTGGTAATATTGTGAACCTTTTTTGAATTATGGACTAATGTTAAATTTTGGCAGTCGAAAGCAATATCCCCAATATGGTATATATGCTTTTCTTCTTCTTTTTTTTCTGTACCAGCTGTTCTTTTTAGGATTGCCTCTATTCTAAAAACCAGTTCTTCAATGCTAAAAGGTTTAGTAAGATAATCGTCACATCCTAGTTTAAATCCGGCTATTTTATCCTCTTTCTGGGATTTAGCTGTAAGAAACATGATAGGCGATTTCTGATCTACCTTACGGATTTTTTCTACCAGATTTAATCCATCCATTTTTGGAAGCATTACATCAACCAGACAAATATGATATTTGTTTTTTTGAAATGATTCCCATGCTGAAATTCCATCCTTTTCCAAAAAAACCTCAAATCCATTCATTTCTAAATTGTCCTTCACTACAAAGCCTAAACTTTCATCATCTTCTACCAACAATATTTTTTTTGGGAAATTCAAATTCTGGTGGTGCTTTTTAATTAAAAAATCAGTCTAAAAAAACTGTCTGCTTAACTACGCAAAAGGAAAATCAGGTAGCATTTCAAAATACTACCTGATCAAATTTAATATTTAAAAGGGATATCTACAATTACCTCATCCCAAGCTAATTGCATAATTCCTTCATTTTTATCTCCCTCTTTGAATTGAATAGTGAAAGCTTCAATTGGTTTTTTAGATTTTGATGAAGCTGCTGTTATTCTTAATTCATCATTTGCCTCTTTATAACTATAGGCTCCCCAATAGTCCAAGTCCGAATTGAAAATAATCGTCCATTCCTTTTCAGTTGGAATCGTAAATAAAGAATATGTTCCTGCGTTCAATTTTTCGCCACCTATGGAAATATCTTTATATACTTTTATTTCTGTCGCTTCATTGGCTCCAGTCCTCCACACCTTTCCATAAGCTACTTTTTTACCAAAAATTTCTCTTTCTTTTTTTTGAGGTCTACTATATAAAACCCTAATAATAGCTTCATCACCTTCTTTTCTATCGTGGGCATAATTATCAGGATAATAAGCATAATCAA
>JAHQVQ010000051.1 GCA_019634305.1 Flammeovirgaceae bacterium
AAAACAAGACATTAAAAGTCTGGTAGTACTTGGACCAAATGCCACTAATGGCGATGTGTTGTTGGGAAATTATTATGGTGTTACGCCAAACATGACTACTATTTTGGAAGGAATTGCCCAAAATATGCATCCGGGAACAAGCATGGAATACAAGCATGCTTTCTTGCTTGATAGGGAAAATATCAACCCAATTGACTGGTCAACAGACGATGCCCATAAAACTGATGCAATTATAGTTTCCATGGGATTATCAGGTTTATTGGAAGGTGAAGAAGGTGAAGCGCTTGCCTCTCCAACAAAAAGTGATCGATTTGATATTTCATTGCCAGAAAATCAACTTAATTATTTGAAAAAATTAAAGTCTAAAGGTGATAAGCCAATTATCTTAATCTTATCGGGAGGAAGTCCAGTGGCAATTCCAGAAGTTCATGATATAGTTGATGCTGTAATTTATGCCTGGTATCCGGGAGAAGCTGGCGGTGAAGCCATTTCTAATATCATTTTTGGAAAAACTTCTCCTTCAGGAAGATTGCCTATTACTTTTCCTAAATCAGTAGATCAGTTGCCTCCTTATGAAGATTATGCCATGGTAGGAAGAACTTACCGATACATGGAAGAAGAGCCACAATATCCATTTGGTTTTGGTTTAACTTATGGCAAATTCACTTATTCAGCTATTAAACTGGATAATGAAAAAGTGAAAGCCGGAACTTCTGTTAAAGCCTCCGTTACTGTAACCAACTCAAGTGAGCTGGAAAGTGAAGAAGTTGTTCAGCTATATATTACTGACTTGGAGGCTTCTACCAGAACGCCATTGTATGCCCTTAAAGGTTTTAAAAGAATAAAACTGGCTCCGGGAAAATCACAAACTGTTGAGTTTGAAATTACCGAAGCAGATATGATGTTGGTGGATGATGAAGGGAAATCAAAAATTGAAAAAGGAGAATTTAAAATCACGATTGGAGGATCATCTCCTGGAAAAAGATCTGAAGAACTTGGAGCACCCAAAGCGCTTGAAGCTGTTTTTACAGTGAAATAATGCTATTGTTAGCAATTTCCCAAATGTACCCTAAAAACCGCTTTTTCTCAGCTAGATCTTCGGCAGAGACCTAGCGTAAATCAGGCTTCAGGAGCTTTAATAACGCAGGGTCGCGAAAATGCAGACCCTGCTGTGACAATCTTTCCGGGATATCTTTTTTATCACATTGGGAATTACTTTGCTTTTTTATTAAAACCTTAAGCCTGTTTAACCGGGCTTAAGGTTTTTTTGTGTTTTCAGAAATTGAATCATTTTCAATTTTATTTGTTATAACAATAATTGTAACAACATAAGTTGTTGACAATAATTAGTAACATAAAAGAGAATAATAATGAAAACAAGAAGTATAAGCCAGATTCAAAGAGCCCAGAAAATAAATATGGGTGGTTTTATCGTAGATCAGGCTTTACCATTACCACAAATAAATATGGTGGATCCTTTTTTATTAATTCACCATGCTGATGCCAAATATGAGGCCGGGGCAAATCCAAAAACTGGAGGAGTGGGACCACATCCTCACAGGGGATTTATTCCAGTCACATTTGTTTATAAAGGAGAAGTTCATCATAGGGATTCAAGAGGAAACAGTTCGGTTGTAAAAGCTGGAGGCACCCAGTGGATGCATTCGGGCAGGGGAGTGATACACAGTGAGCGGCCATCAAAGGAATTTGCCGCTGAGGGTGGTAAAATGGAAATTATCCAATTGTGGATAAATGTTCCTGCAAAACATAAGATGGACCAGCCAAAGTATTTCCCATTGGAAGTGGAAGATACTCCTGAGGTCATCTCCTCTGATAAACTGGTAAAGGTGAAAGTAGTAACGGGAGAGTTTGAAGGAGTGAAGGGTCCAGTTCCTCAGTATACACCAATGGTTAATCTGAGGATTTCTGCTCAAAAAGGTGGGAAAATTGAGTTGCCAATTGATCAGAATTTTAACACTTTGTTATACCTGTTGGATGGGAAATTGAAATTTAATGGAAACCAGATGGCCGGTAAAAAAGATTTAGTTGTATTTAAAAACAATGGAGATTCAGTCCATTTAGAGGCTGAAGAAGATGCCCGACTTATAATTTTGGCAGGTCTTCCTTTAGGAGAAAAAGTGGTGTCTCAAGGACCTTTTGTGATGAATAATGACACAGAAATCATGGAATCAATGAGAGATTACCAAATGGGGAAAATGGGTGTTTTGATTGAATAATTTTAAGCCTGATAATCAATCACTTGCAATAAAAATGTCAATATTATAAACTATAAATGTTTATAATATTGACATTTTTAATTTTTAAACATACATTTGTAAAAGTTATAAGGTTGAAAATTAAAGTTGGTGGGAGTGAAGGATTTAAAAAGTTGCGGAACTTAAAATGTTTGAAACCCATTGAATTTTGTGAGAGTCTTATTAATTTCAACAAACTATAGTGAATCACACATACTTCCAGGGAGTTTTTTTTGACTAGCAAACTTGTTTTTTATTGTAATTTATCCGGCTGTAGCCAATAAAATCCATCACAATGAATAATAAAAAATATACACTACCTTTAATCACCTATAAGAGCAATCCGATAACCGTGGGAACCAGGGGAAGGAGTGCTTACATTGAATATAATGGAGGCCAAAATGCCTTTGTACTTGATTCCCGATGGTTGATGATCATTGCCATTACTCTTTTTTTAAACAATACGGGTCACTTTGTAGAAGTCAATATTTATGACAGACCAAAGCAATCCATGACAGTTGCAGAGGAGATAAAAACCTTAGAAGAAGACCTTGACTTTGACAGCCATTTTAAAACTGTAAATGCTGAAGATTTCAGGAGTAAGTTCATTAAAGAAAAGCTGAAACTGATTTATCAATTTACTACTCATAACAATGTGAGTAGAGTTGATCAGCTGGACGATAAATCTCTATTGGAAATGAATAGAAGTATTAGTAATCTTTTTACTGAAGTAGTTCTTACCCAACTGGAAGTTCAGCCTCATGTATGGAAATATTTTACCGATACAGAAGACTTATATAAGCTGGAAACTGCTTTAATGGAACAGGCAAAATTTAACGTTCCTGCCTCTATAAAGCTGGCACAATCTGCTCTGGAAAGCTCTTATGGTAGAAGAGTTGAAAATAATAATTACTTTGGGATAAAGGACAAATCGGGAAAAACTGAGGCTCAGGTTACTACAGAATATTACAACAAAAAGGAAGTAGAAAGGAATAAGCATAAAATTATCTCCAAGAAAAGACTAAAAGTAAATGGCCAGGAATTATACGTTTGCAGAGTGAAAGATAAATTTGAGCAATATGCTTCACCTTGGCATTCCTTTAGAGCACATTCCGTTTTTCTAGTGAATAATAAAAGGTATGCGCCACTTTTTACCGGAGGAAAAAGGTATCAGGACTGGGCTGAAAAAATTGGTTCGGTGAAAGATGGGGGAGTAGGTTATGCCACTTCGCCTGTTTATGGAAATTTGTTAAAAAGCATTATCAAAAGATATCATCTTGATTTATTAGATCATTAATAAGCAGGAAGGAATCATACCAATTTGGAGTCCTTAATCACAAAATAAAACCCCTTTCTCAAAAGATTGGGGTTTGTTTTTTGGATTATGTGAAGGTAGATTTAGTGTCACTATTCACCCCAAAAATATAGGGTTTCCGCACCAAATTCTCTGACTGGAGTGTCTACCTTTGTTCGGACAAATAATTTAAGCACATTAAATTTACCAAATGAGAAATATTTATGACAATGAATTTAAAGTTATGATAGTCGAGCTATTCAATTCAGGACGATCAACCAGAGAGGTTAACGAAGAATATGGAGTAGAATCAAGTACGATCAGAGGTTGGAGAAGAGAATTTAAAGAACGGACAGGAGATTTTACCAAGAAGCGAGAATTAAGTATTGAAGAGCAAGAATTAAAGCAGCTTCGAAAAGAACTTAAAGAAATAACAATAGAAGGAGATATCTTAAATAAAGGTTGCCGCAGTGGAACTGTGAGCATCTTCTCCAAGAGCGACAGATGAAATATCAATTCATTTTAAAGAATCAAGGATTTTATCCTGTTGAGAAGATGTGTAAATATTTAAAAGTTAGCAAAAGCTCCTATTATTATTGGACTAAAAATAAAAAATTAACGTCCCCTTCAAAAGAAAAGACACTTTTTCTAGACCGTAGAATTAAGTTTGTTTTTGAAGATAATAAACAAATTTATGGTAGTTACAGAATTCAGAAAGTACTAGAGAAAGAAGGTTTAATATATGCAAGATCGTATATCTGGAAAAGAATGAAGATACTGGGACTAAAGAGTATTTTACGAAGAAAATATGTTATCACTACAGATTCAAATCATTGCTTACCACTTGCGAAAAACATTATAAATCGGGATTTCAAAAGTCAGGAAATAGGTAAAAAATGGGTTTCAGACATTACCTATATACGTGTAAATAGTGATTGGATGTATTTAACAACCATAATTGATCTTGCGGATAGAAAAGTTGTAGGTTGGTCATTAAGTGAAGATATGACTACTGAAAAAACCACTTTAAAAGCTTGGACACAAGCAAGAAAAACAAGGAATATTAAATCTGACTTTATTTTTCATTCTGACAGAGGTGTTCAATATGCAGCAAAGAAGATGACCAGCATATTTAACTTCAATGCCAAAATAACTCAAAGTATGAGTAGGAAGGGTAACTGTTGGGACAACGCTGTAGCTGAGAGTTTCTTTAAAACCATAAAACACGAGTGGATTTATAGATTCAGATATCAATCTTATAACCAACTATACCTGTCGATTGAAGATTACATTAAATGGTACAATACCAACAGACTACACTCTTCATTAGGGTACTTAACCCCACTAGAAATGGAAATTAAACTAAATAACAATTTAAAAAAAGCGGCTTAACGAAAATAGTCTGATATTGGGATTTCGCGCATATTCCCCCAAAATTTCCAATAACTTTATGTTAAGTAAATAGTCTGTGTTTTGTATGCTAGATTTTGATATTGTCCAAGGTTTTTTCCCAGTCAATATCGATTTTGGTATCTGAGAAATTGTATCTGCCATGGATATGAACATTTCTCCAGGCGATTGGGGAAATTCTTTTTATTTTTTCTATGGCTTTTTTGTCGTTTTTCTTTTTGTCCATCAGAGCCGATAATAGCCAGGAATTATAATAAATAATCGCATCAGCTAACAAGCGGGTAGATACCATTCCAATTTGTTGTTCCTGAACAGAATGCATTCGGAACTTTCCTTCATTGGCATAGCGTAATTTTCTTTGCAGTTTATGATATTCTTCCACTCTGTTGAGGGCTTTCTGTACTTGTTTTTGAAGTTTTGGAGATTCCAGATACCTGAGGATGTAATCTGTTTTTACAATTTTGTCAAATTCTGCCAGAGCTTGTCGGGTCGCATTTTTTCTGGGATATTTACTGAGTTTTCGGATAATCGTACTTTGGGTGACTGTTTTTAAATCCAGAGAAATAATTATCCGCTGGATATTTTCCCATTCCTGAATAATTAATTCTTCATTAACCTGATGAGTGGCTCGAATAATATAATTTTCATGTTCACCTAGCTGATCAAAAGTACAGAGTTTTTCGCTTTGATCGGTAATTTTAGCATAACGGGGAGCCAGTTGATAACCAAAAAATTCTAAAATGGCGAAGTTGACCTGGTTGGTTCCATGAGTATCCACCGAATGGATATCCGGTCGGATTTCAGAGGTATTGTTATAGATAATATCAAAAACATAATGACTTTCATGCTCATTTAAACCAAACAGACAGGTATTCAGGGGTAGATTATTGGCTAATAAGCTATAGGCTGCTACTCCTTTTCCCAAGCCAAAATATTTAGGAGCATGCCTGGAATTAGTGGTGTCAAACTGGGTAGAAAATTTTTGTCCGTCACTGCTGGAATGTGTAATATTTTCTCCCATGAGATAATATTGGTATACAGGTAATTTTGTAGAAGCATTGATGATAATATCGGCTGCAGGTTTTAATGTTTTTTCTCGAATAAAATGTTGATAAATTCCATGGAGGTCATGAAAGCTGATATCGGAAATGGAAGCCATCTGGTAGAGACTATAATTTGTTCCCAGAGCAATCAGGCAGGCGATCAGGGCTTTTTTATCGGGTTTTTGGTTGCCATCTAACAGATGGGTAAATTCGGATAAAAAACCGGTGTGTTCATCTACCATGGCTAATAGTTGTGCCAGTTGAATCACGGGAAACTGAGCGTAAAACCGATGGTTAAGCCCTTCCTCAGCTCCAGGAGCCTGCCATTTCCATTTTATTTCATTACCCTCAGAGATTAATTCAATACCTGTATTTTTACCCTGTCTGATCCCATCGTTAAGGGTTTTATAACCATTCTCCAAGCGTTTTTTCCAGTCCTTTAAAATCTCTTGTGGTGAGGTTTGTAAAATTTCCAACCCCGACTTCCTGATTAAAGTCTCCTTATCTTTCCAGGCTTGTGGACTTATTAAATCCTGCTCAAAACTCCTATATCTCAGACTTTCATTGACCAATATATCTCCAGACTCTAATTTATTCCTCAGCGATTGGTAAAGATAGCATTCGTATCTTGGGGGATATAAATTGTCTTTTGGGCAGATATGGGTCTCCAAACGAGGTGGAATGACCTCCTGATATGCAGGGAACAACTTTTGGGTCAGTTTTTTCTTTAAATTCACTACTGCCTGTAGTTCATCAATGGCTTTCAGGAGCTTTTCCTGAGAAGCTACCCCATCAAAATGAAGTATACCACACAAGGGACGGATATTCATGGTGGTCCATTGTCTTTTTCCTTCATAGTATTGCCACCTGAACCGCTCTTTATCGGGAAGTTGTTTTTGCAGGTATTGTTTTACCTGCCCCAATTCATCCGGATTTATGATTTGATAAATGAGCTGTTGTATCTGACTAAAAAGCGTCTTTGGGGCTTGATCAGAGGTTAAAATTTCCAGTACATGAGGCAATTTTTGAAGATGCTGATTAATATCCACTTTTCGCAAACCATCTTGCTTATCCATATGCGTTTTGGCATCATGGCGAATACTTTTGGTTTGAAAAAGCAGCGCTTCTATAATTAAGTCATTAATGTGAAGCCACCGGATGTAGACAAAACATAACAGGTAAACATACACGATGTATCCTTTACGTTGTTTCAACTGGTAAATGCTATAATAATTAGACAGCAAGGCATAATAGGCGATATTTTCATTAGAAAGCCTGAATTTTTTTACTACAGTAACCGCCAGTTTATAATAAGGAGTCAGTGTTTTTTTCCGCTCTATTTGCTGTTGCATCTGTCCATAATTAAAGTTAGCGGGTTCTTTTTGTAACCAGGCTAATAAGGAAATACCTTCTTTGGTATCCAGCAGTTTATCCAACAATAAAAGTGCATTTTCCGATAAATTATCAGATACAATTTGACTCAAACGAGCCTCTTCATACAACAGCGTTCTACTGATAATCTCTCGTTGTAATACACTATATCTGGGTAAAATAATCCGCTCTGTCTGTAAATACACAAGTAATTCCCGAAAAATAAAATGAGGTTCAGCATGAGTACGAACCAGTTTTTTTGCTTTTTTTAATACTCCCCTTTTTAATTCGGCTCTACAAAAACGGTAACCAAAAACCCGGGCAATCTTTTTTTGCTGCTTGATATGGGTGGTGGGTGAAATGTTATTGGAGAGTAGCATGGTAATATTTACCACTGGGAAATAACTGGCCTGCAGAAATTCAATATCTGATTTTACCTGTTTAAACTCAAAAGTGTAAAACTGTTTGGTGGCTTTAAAATAACCCAGCTGAAGCATAAAATTTAACTTCACTGATACCCCACGGTAAGTACTCATGACGTTCCACTCCTGCTTGGATAGGGTAAAGAAATTTTTTCGGTCCTCCAGACCAAATAAAGGCAAACCATAAAGTACTTCTTGTTCATTTTCAGAAAGAATATCTAAATTTCTGGACATAGTGGGTAAGAAAATGTTCGTCTAAATGATTAATAATTGATCCATAAACAGGTTGATTTATTGGGCTATTAATTGTACATTTAATAGCCAATAGTACCTTTGTTTGACCAACGACAAGAACAGATGAAAACTTATGCATATTTGAGGGTTTCCACCAGTGGGCAGGAAGTAGCACAACAACGCTTGGAAATTCACGATTATGCGTATAAAAATAAGATCCACATTGATGAATATATTGAGGTAAAATCATCTTCTACTAAATCGACTAAAGATAGAAAACTGGATTATTTATTCGATAAGGTAGTAAAAGGTGACACGCTCATTGTGGCAGAACTTTCTCGGCTGGGCAGGAGTTTAGGAGAAATTATTCGACTGGTAGATATGCTTATCAAGGAAGGTGTAAAATTTAGAGCACTCAAAGAAAATATCATCCTTAATGGTAATCAGGACATCCAAACTAAAGTGATGGTGACTTTATTCGGACTGTTTGCCGAAATAGAAAGAGATTTAATCTCCCAAAGAACCAAAAAGGGGCTGGCTGCTGCCAAAGCTAAAGGTAAATTATTAGGAAGACCAAAGGGAAGTTTAGGTAAATCAATACTGGATGGAAAGGAAAGCTATATCACAGAGCTTTTAGAAAAGCAGGTTTCCAAGTCCTCTATTGCTAAAATCTTAGGCGTTTCCAGAAGAGCTTTAACTAATTTTATTAGCTCAAGGAAATTAGCATAAATAATGTCACCAAAATGAAGGTAATCCTACTTAACATAAAGTTATTGGAATTTTTGGGGGAAATTGCGAGAAAGCCCAGAAAGCTACTTTAGAATAGGTATCGATAAAGGTCTGTTGATAAATTTTAC
>JAHQVQ010000052.1 GCA_019634305.1 Flammeovirgaceae bacterium
ACTTTTTCCAGATACCTTTTGCTCGAAAAAATTTAGTCTGTGGTGAAAATCTATAAAAACTCAAAAATTCAATACTGGTTTAATACAATTTTTGTGTTTTTGACCTAACTTAAAGGGAAGCCTAAATAGATGTGCAGAATTAAATATACTTAAAAGAATTATAGAGAGATTGCTATTTCTCGAAAATAATAGTACCCAGTGTGGAGCACGGGTGCTTAAAATTTAACTTCTCCTATAAGAAGCAATTCAACATAAATTATTGGAAAGTACTTGTTCAATAAAAGCTAATTTATTAGTGTATTAAAGGACCTTAAGACTTTATAACAAATTGGTATTGAAGGTTATTTGTAGAGATGAATAGAAAAAGTTAGTTTTGACCTTAATTATTTTGATACAGGTATATATTTGATAATAATAAGTGACAATGGAAAATTTGGTTAGGAATTTTTTAAAAAAAATGCTAAATTAAACTTTACCCAAGTTACTAGTAAATAAAAGTGAAAAAAAACAATTCTTTTGGAATAGATAGCGTGCTTAGTGAAGATATTCCTTTGTTTAACAAATTTATACCTACATCTGAGAAGGAAAAAGTTGTTATTTCCGATAAGACCTTATGGAGAGCTTTTTTTGAAGGGAAAGCCGAAGCCATAAATATTATTTATCAAAGAAATGTAGATTTGCTTTATAACTATGGTTGTCATATTTGCAATGATCCCGAATTAGTAAAAGATTGTATTCAGGATGTTTTTATCCAATTAATTAAATACCAATCCAATATAACATCTGTAGTTTCAGGTAAGGCCTATCTCATTAAAGCTTTACAAAGAGAAATTTTCAGAAAAAAGAAAAGTTTATCAAAATTTCCAGTGCTACTAGGAACCCAGACAGAAGATTTTGGATTAATCCTTTCCCAAGAAACCAAAATAATAGAAGACCAACTCACTCAAGAAAGGAAATCTTTAATTGAGTCTGCATTAAAAAAACTTACAAAAAAACAGCGAGAAGCTATTAGCCTGTATTATTTGGAAGGTTTTACCTATGAAGAGATTGCTTATATAATGGATTTGAAATTAGTAAAATCTGCAAGGAAAATCATTTATAAAGCCATTTCTCTATTGAAACTATCGGTAAGCAAAAAGTCAAGGTTAAATTTTATGTTTTCTATTATTGTCTTATTTATTTAATTTTCTTAACTTCTATACGGGAATTCTTCATTTAAAAGAATAAAAAAAAGGGGGCATCCCTATTCTTTCTATCTCTATAGGATTATAAGCTTCAGTAGTATAAAGTTTAAAGCATAATAAAGAAGTTTTTATTTTCAAAATATATAATGAATTATAAGGATTACGCCATAGAAGATTTTTTAACGGATGAATTTTTCATTAAATGGGTGAAAAATTCCGATGAGGAAAGTGATCGATTTTGGCAACACTGGATTAACAATCATCCTGAAAAGAAGGAGGAAATCCAAATTGCTGCCCAAATTATCACTGCTATGGCATATGAAAAGGAATATTGCCTTGAGGAAGATTCCAGAAATAAAATAATTTCTAATATTTTGGGAAAGTCAAAACCAAATGAAAAGTTTAGAACAACCAAGAAGTTATTCCCTTTCCAAAAAATTGCAGCTGCCATTACTTTTTTAATTTTAGCCGGAGTTTCTTTTTTGGCTTATAAGCAATATCGTCCAGAAATTAAGGTAGAGGAAAAGAAGAAAGTAGTCTATAAAACAAAGAGTACAACGAATGGGCAGAAGCTTTCCATCACGCTACCCGATGGAAGTAAAATCAAATTAAATTCAAATTCAGAAGTTTCCTTCCCTCAAATTTTTTCCGGTTCAAAAAGATTGGTAAAAGTAATTAGAGGAGAAGTGTTTTTTGAGGTAGTGAAAATGCTGGAGAAACCATTCATTGTTCAAACGGGAGATTACAAAACAAGGGTTTTGGGAACCTCCTTTAATGTGAATTATAGTAAGGTTTCAGGTGTTTTAGATGTAGCACTGGTCACTGGAAATGTAGAAATAACAGAGAAAAATGCTATTTACAAACTGCTTCCAAGCGAACGATTGAACTTAAATAAAGGAAAGGCCTTTAAATCAAATTTTGACCCACTTGAAGTAACCGGCTGGAAAGATGGGATTTTGGTGTTTGATAAACTTTCCTTTTCGGAAACTATTACCAAACTGGAAGAATGGTATGGGGTAGAATTTGAAGTTAAAAAGAAGCAGGGAGGTATTTATTCTGGTGTATTTGTAAAAGAAAGCCTTGACAATGTATTAAATGGTCTGGGTTTTACTATAAATAAGAATTTTTATAAAAAGAGTGGAAACATAATTTTAAAATAGTATGAATGATTTATTTAATTCAAGCTAAAAAAATTACTCCGTAACACAGTGACAATGGGGATTGTACAATACGGTATTAACGGAGTAAAATTTATTTGGCAAACAGTAATTATTAACCAAACATTTAAAGATATGAAATTGAAAATTATACGACAACTATTTATTATGTCGAAGTACATATTCTACGCCTTTACCATACAAGTATTTTTTTCGAGTATGCTCCTGGCCAATGTCGGACTTTCTCAGAAAAGTATATACGATCTAAAGTTGAGTGTTGACTTTGAGCAACAACACATAGAAGAAGTCTTGGTGGTTCTTCATACCAAAACCGGCTTTAATTTCACCTATAACCATCAGGATATAGATAATAATAAAAGACTAACTTATAGTTTCAAAAATCAATCTCTTGCTGAAGTTTTAGGAGTTTTATCTATGGAAATGAACTTAGGCTTCAAGCGCATTAATAATAATATTTATATTAAAACTGTAAGAAAAGCCTCAAAACCAAAAATTGAGGAAGAAGTTTTTAACATAAATGAATACCAAAATAAAATCTCAGGAACAGTAACTGCTGCTGAAGATGGAGAGCCTTTACCAGGGGTAAGTATCATTATTGATGGTACATCTAGTGGTACAACAACTGATTTTGATGGGAAATATGCTCTTGAAGTTTCTGAAGGAGCAACCCTTAAATATAGTTATATCGGTTTTGAAACTAAATCTGTTGAGGTTGGAAGTCAGTCTGTAATTGATGTACAGCTGGATCCTGATACAGAACAATTAGAAGAAATTGTAGTAGTTGGTTATGGTACACAGAAAAAAGAAACAGTAACTGGATCAGTTACAAGTGTAAAAGGCGAGGAAATAGAAAGTGTTCCAACAACGAACCTTTCAAATGCTTTTGCCGGTAGATTACCTGGTGTTTTTACCAGCCAGGCTAGTGGCGAGCCCGGTTATGATGGGTCTGCTATCAGAATTCGTGGGACAAATACTCTTGGAAATTCGGATGCTTTAGTGGTAATTGATGGAGTTCCCGGAAGAGCTGGTGGACTTGACCGTCTTAATCCTCAGGATATCGAAAGTATTTCTGTGTTGAAAGATGCAGCAGCTGCCATTTATGGTTCCAGGGCTGCTAATGGAGTAATATTAATTACTACAAAAAGAGGAACGACAGGTAAACCTAAATTTTCCTATGCTTTTAACCAGGGATGGCAACAACCTACCAAGCTTCCAGATTTATTGGATGCTACAGAATATGCCATTGCCAGGAATGAATTAGGTCTTTACAAAAATGTAAACAAAAATGACTGGAATTCCGAATGGAGTAACTATAAGAATGGACAGGATGTAAGCTGGGCTCCCTTTTCATTGAATGATATTGAACTTTATCAAAATGGATCTGATCCATGGGGACATCCAAATACTGATTGGTATGGGGCTACCATGAAAACCTGGTCTCCAATGACTAAACATAATATTCAAGTGAATGGAGGTACAGAAAATGTAAAATATCTGGCTTCAATGGGCTATCAGAATCAGGATGGCTATTATAAAAATTCTGCCACTGGTTATAAGCAATATGATTTCAGGTTAAATCTTGATACTAAATTCAGTGAATATGTAAGTGCAAATTTAGGATTTGTAGGAAGATATGAAAAAAGATTTTTCCCCACTCAACCTGCCGGAGCTATCTTCAGGATGTTAATGAGAGGGAAGCCTGGCGATCCTGCTTATTGGCCAAATGGTTTGCCTGGTCCCGATATTGAAAATGGACAAAACCCTGTAGTAATCACCACAAATGCTACTGGTTATGATAAAGATGACAGATATTATATGCAGTCTAATGGATCTTTGAATTTTAAAATCCCTGGAATTGAAGGTTTAGAAATTAAACTTACTGGTGCTGCAGATAAATATATCAAAAAAACCAAAAGATGGGATACTCCATTTTACCTATATACTTGGGATGGAACAAGTTATGAAACTGATGGTACTACTCCTTTATTGGTTAAGGGTATAAGAGGTGGAGGACCAGGTTTTCAACCTCAGTTAAATGAAGGTTTTGAGGAGCAGCTTGATATCAACTTAATGTCCATCATTTCTTATGACAAAAGTTTCAATGATCATAACTTTGGGATAATGGCTGGCGCTCAGAAAGAAACGGTGAATAACAATAGTTTCGGAGCATTTAGAAAATTCTATATTTCAAGCGCTATTGACCAAATATTTGCAGGCGCTGATTTAGAAAAGGACAATAGTGGTAGTGCCTGGGAGAGGGCCAGAATGAGTTATTTTGGAAGGGTTAATTATAACTACAAGGAGAAATACATGGTAGAATTTATGTGGAGATATGATGGTTCATATAACTTTCCTAAAGACACAAGATATGGATTCTTCCCTGGAATTTTGGCAGGTTGGACCATTTCAGAGGAGGACTTTTGGAAAGATAACATCAACTTCCTGAGTTATTTCAAGCTTAGAGGATCTTACGGTGAAATGGGTAATGACCAGATTTGGTATGATGATGACTATTTGGAATACCAATATTTCGCCACTTATGGATTCGATAGTTATATTTTAAATGATGAGGTAACCAAAACGCTTTATGAAACCAGAGTGCCTAATAATAATATTACCTGGGAGGTAGCAAAAAATGCTAACATTGGTATAGAAGGTGAGATTATGGATGGAATGATCAATTTCGAGATGGATTATTTCAATAACAAGAGAACTCAAATTCCATGGCTAAGAAATGCTTCTGTTCCACAGAGCACTGGTTTAACCCTACCTGCTGAAAACATTGGGGAACTGGAAAACAAAGGGTTTGATTTCCTTATCGGTTTTAATAAGAGGAGTGGTGAATTTGCTTATAAAATCAGTGCTAATGGGAGTTATGCCAAAAATAAAATCCTTTTCTGGGATGAAGCTCCTGGAGCTCCCGAATGGCAACAATCTACTGGTCACCCTATAAATACTGATTTGTATTACCAGAGTGATGGTGTATTTAAAGATCAGGGAGAAATAGATGCAGAAACTTTAGATTACAGTGCCATTTCCAATAACCTGCGCCCTGGTGACATTAAGTATGTGGACTATGATGGTAATGGAATCATTGATGCTGATGACAGGGTAAGAGTAGATAAAAACAATGTACCTACTTTCCAGGGAGGTATTACTGGAAGTGTTGTTTGGAAAAACTTTGACTTTTCTATTTTATTTCAGGGATCTGCCGGGGCCCAGATTTGGGTGAAAACAGAATCTGGTGAAATTGGAAACTATACTTCAGAACGATATAATAACAGATGGTCTCCAGATAATCCTAGTACAGTTCATCCAAGATTAGATAACAGAGGAGACCAATACTGGTCTGGTGGGAATGATTATTTCTTAAGATCAACTGATTATGTAAGATTGAAGAACATGGAAATCGGCTATAATTTCCCTGCTCAAATCATTAATAAAATAGGAGTTGAAAATTTAAGGATTTATGCCAATGGCTTGAATCTAGTCACCTGGGATGGTTTGGATGTATACGACCCGGAATCTACAAATTCTGCGGGAAGTTATTATCCTCAAGCGAGAGTAATGAGTATGGGCTTAAATCTTTCATTCTAAATAGTTAACCAAAAGTAATCATGTGAAAAAGTGGGAGACTATCTCATAAAAAGATGAGTAGCCTCAATTTAAATTAGCATGGGTGCTTAAAATTTTTGAACTATGAAAAAAATAGCAAATAATATATTTAAAATTGGATTGTTGGTTTTTGTTTCATTAGGTTTTCATTCCTGTAATGATGACTTCCTGAACACAAAACCACTTGGAGAAGTTTCCCAGAGCGATGTCTGGACAGACCCTGCCTTGTTGGAAGCTTATGTAAATGATGTTTACAGAGGCCTTTATAACGGAGGATTCCATGAGGAAATGATAGCATCCATGACAGACGAAGCCATGTTTATCCATGGTAGAGATATTAGTCAGGTGCCTCAGGGCAATGTGAATGACCAAACTTCTCATTTTACCTTAAATGACCCTAATAATATTAAATGGATGTTTACCTGGCCTGAGATGTATAAGTACATTAGGGCTTGTAATAACTTTTTTGTAAACATAGAGGCATCACCATTAAAGGATGAACCCGAAACGGAAAGATTAATGGGTGAGATCTATTTTATGAGAGCCTGGTATTACCATGGACTGGTAAAAAATTATGGTGGAGTTCCGCTAATTGATGAGATATATCAATTGGGAGAAGCAGATTATACTATTACCAGAAATACTTATGAAGAAAGTGTGAACTTTATCCTTAGTGATTTGGAAATGGCGGCTTCAAAACTTCAGGGTAAAACAATGGATAAAGGTCGAACTAATTATGGAGCGGCCTTAGCATTGAAAGCGGAAGTTTTATTATATGCGGCTAGTGATTTGCACGATATGCCAACTGCTTCAACTAAATCTTCTTTAATTTCAGGATATTCCCAAAAAGAATTACTAGGCTATACTGGTGGAGACCGAACTGCAAGATGGACTGCTGCTAAAAATGCTGCCCAGGCAGTGATGGATTTAGGTTATAGTCTTGAATTTCCTGATCCTGCTTCACCAGAAGAAGCTGCAGAAAACTTGTATAACATGTTTATGGATGATAACAGTGAAACCATTTGGAGTAGGTATTGGATTGGAGATAAAGATGAAATGGGGGACAGGTATCACTTGAATAATGGACCAAATGGTTATCACAACTGGGCGGGAAATGTACCACTTCAAACACTTGTGGATGATTTTGAAATGATGGATGGTACCAAGTTCGATTGGGACAATCCTGATCATTCCGCTGCGCCTTTTGAAAACAGAGACCCTCGTTTTTATTCAACGGTATTGTATGATGGTGCTGACTGGAGACCAAGACCTGATGATGTTGCTTCAAGAGATCCTAATAACCAAATTCAAACAGGTACTTACGAGAAATGGGATGCTGGGGAAAGTAAAATAATCACTCATTTTGGTTTGGATACAAGGTCATCTCCGATTGAGGACTGGAACGGAACTCGATCTGGTTATTATGTGAAAAAATTCTATGATAAAAGATATAATGGTAGTGGAGAAAGACAAGAAGTACCTTATCCATTCTTTAGATATACCGAAGTATTGTTAAATTTTGCTGAGGCATCAATTGAGCTTGGTGAATATGCAGAAGCAAGAACGGTATTGAATCAAATTAGGAAAAGAGCCGCAATGCCAGAATTAACAGAAACAGGGGAGTCCCTTAAGGAGCGATACAGAAATGAAAGAAGGATAGAATTAGCTTATGAAGATCACAGGTTCTATGATGGCAGAAGATGGATGATTGGTGAAACTTTACACAGGCCAGCAGTTGGATTGGTGATCGAAGGAAAGATGAAAGCTGGTAAACAGGTAGAAATTTATAAGTACAGTAAGGAGGATTATGATTATACTTATACCCCTACTGAATTGGCTAATGAAGTGCGAGTATGGGATGATAAATTGTATTTCATTCCAATTCAAAGAGACGAATTAAATCGTAACGATAAACTTATACAAAACCCGGGATTTGCCGGAGAATAAACTGAATTAGTTGAGCATTTAAAAATCTATCCCTGTTATTACGGGGATAGATATTTTTGTTTTTTATAGAATTTATATGATTAAAAACTACGAATAAATGTTTCAAAAACTCCTTTTCCAAATCGCAGGTTTTACACTATTGTTGTTGTTTTTACAACAATGTAATACCGGGAAAGATACGCCCATTAAAGAATTACCCAAATTATTTTCATTATTACCTGAGACCGAAACCAATATTACTTTCAATAATAAATTGGAAGAAGGGCTCAATACCAATGTAATGATGTATGAATATTTTTACAATGGTGCCGGAGTGGCTGCCGGAGATTTGAATAATGATGGTTTGGAAGATTTGGTCTTTTCCGGGAATATGGTAGACAATGCTGTTTACCTTAATCTGGGAGATTTTAAATTCCAGGATATCACAGCAGTTTCAAAAGTACAAGGCAGAAAAAGCGGATGGAAAACGGGGGTAACTTTGGTAGATGTGAATGGTGACGGTTGGCTGGATATTTATGTCTGTTATTCGGGAAATGTAAAGCCTGAAAGCCGAATAAATGAACTTTATATTAATAAAGGAACGAATAAGGAAGGTATTCCCCAATTTGATGAAGAATCTAAAATTTATGGGTTAAATAGTCCGGCAACAAGCACACAAGCTTCTTTTTTTGATTTTGATAAAGATGGAGATCTTGATATGTTTTTATTAAATCACAGTCCATTTCCCTTACCAGTTTTAGATGAAATTACTACAGCAGAACACATGAAAAAGGATGATCCGGTGTATGGATCAAGACTTTTTGAAAATATTACCACACCTGATGGTCAGCACAGATTTATGGACATTACCCAAAATGCGGGAATCGTAAGTGCTTCACTTTCTTATGGCTTGGGAATTGGCATAGCCGATTTTAATAATGATGGCTGGCAGGATATCTATGTGGGAAATGATTATTCCATACCAGATTACCTTTACATCAATAATCAGGATGGAACTTTCTCCAACAAACTTCAGGAAATTTTTGGTCATACTTCCCATTTTTCCATGGGTAATGACATAGCCGATGTAAACAATGATGGCTTAGTCGATTTGTATACCCTGGATATGTTACCAGAAGATAACAGAAGACAAAAATTACTATTTGCTCCAGATAACTACGAACTTTTTAACCTTAACCTTAAGGTTGGTTTCCATTACCAATACATGAGGAATATGCTGCAGTTGAATAACGGGAATGTAAATGGAAATCAACCTACTTTTAGTGAAGTCGGTCAGATGGCGGGAATTTCCAATACTGATTGGAGCTGGTCGGCTTTACTAGCCGATTACAACAATGATGGATGGAAAGATTTACTGGTCACCAATGGCTATGTGCGTGATTATACCAATATGGATTTCCTGAAATACATGGGGAATTTCACTGCAAGCAAGCAGGGGAAATTAGTAAGAAAAGATATTTTAGAGCTTGTTCATAAAATGCCTGCTTCCAATGTTTCCAATTATATTTATCAGAATAACAGTGATTTAACATTTGGCAATAAAAAAGTAGACTGGGGTTTGGATGAGCCTGCCAGTAGTACAGGAGCTACTTATGCCGATCTGGACAATGATGGAGATTTGGATTTGGTGATAAGTAATATCAACAAAGCTGCTTTTGTTTACCAAAACAAAACAAATGAAACCAGAACAAATCATTATTTGAAAATTAAACTAAAAGGAGAGGGGAAAAACACTTTTGGCCTGGGTGCTAAAGTGACTATTTTCAGTAATGGTCAGCAACAATTTATGGAGCAAATGCCTACGCGTGGTTACCAGTCCAGTGTATCTCCTGTGCTTCATTTTGGTTTAGGAGAAAATAAAAATATTGATTCTGTTAAAGTAGAATGGCTAAGCAGCAAAATTCAGGTAATTCGTAAAATTCAACCTGATCAAACACTGGTTTTAGAAGAAGGTAACGCTTCTTTATATCAAAAGAAATTATTTGACAAACAGCCACTTTTTCAGGCAAATGAGTCACCATTAAGATTCGAACATCAGAAAAATAATATCAATGATTTTAAAAGACAGCCATTAATCGTAAATCCGCTTTCGTATGATGGCCCTTGCATGGTAAAAGGAGATGTGAATGGTGATGGTTTGGACGATGTATTTGTAGGAGGAAGTGAAGGACAGGCAAGTCAATTATTTATCCAGACATCTGGGGGAAAATTTAAGGTGGATAATTCAGGAGTTTTTGAAGAAAGTAAAAAGAGCGAAGATGTAAACGCCCTATTTTTTGATGCCAATGGTGATGGACATCTGGATTTATATGTTTGTAGTGGTGGATATGGAAATTATTCTTCAGTTGATGAAGTGCTTCAGGATAGACTTTATCTGAACAAAGGCAATGGTATTTTTAAGAAAAGTACTATGAATTTACCAAAAATGCTATCGAGTAGCAGTTGTGTTAGTGCTTCTGATATTAATAATGATGGAGCTTTGGACTTGTTTGTTGGAAGTAAAGTGATTCCCGGAGCTTATCCCGAAATACCAGTTTCCTATTTATTAATTAATGATGGAAAGGGGGAATTTGAAATTAAAACGCAGGAAATTGCCCCAGCTTTGGAAAAAGCAGGTTTAGTTTCAGATGCAATATGGGCTGATTTGGATGGGGATAATTCGGAAGAATTGATTGTAGTAGGAGAGTGGATGCCAGTGAAAGTTTATACCAATGAAAATGGGAAATTGAATGAAAATACGAATCAATTTTTCGATAAAGAATATAGTGGCTGGTGGAATAAATTGTTGGTGGAAGATTTAAATAAGGATGGCAAACCTGATATTGTAATTGGAAATTTCGGATTAAATTCCCAATGCCAGGTAAGCGACAAAGAACCTGGAGAATTGTATTATAAGGATTTTGATGATAATGGTTCAGTTGATCCGATTTTTTGTTTTTACATTCAGGGGAAAAGTTATCCTTCAGTTACTAGAGATGAACTTCTTGGGCAGATCACTAAGTTGAGAGGTCGTTTCCCAAATTATAAAAGTTATGCCGATGCACAGATTAATGATGTATTCACAGAAGAGGAATTGGCTGGGGTAAACCATTTGGAAATTAATGAATTAAAAACGGTGTATTTTAAAAGCCAAGCAAATGGAAAGTTTAAATTGGAAACCCTACCCGAACAGGTTCAGTATTCTCCTGTGCACACCATAATTGCTCTTGACTATAACCTTGATGGCATAAAAGATTTATTACTTTGTGGAAATACCAATAAAGCAAGATTGAGATTTGGGAAAAATGATGCTAACTATGGGACGTTATTAAAAGGGAATAAGGACGGAGGCTTTACTTACATTCCCCAATCCGAATCCGGTTTTAATATTAGCGGTGATGTGAGAAGTGTTTTGAAATTAGATAATACTTTGTTGTTTGGAATAAATCAGTCGGGAATAAAAGCGTACTCCCAAACAACTATTCCCGGTGAAAAAAAACTGGTGAGTAAATAGGGAAAGAAGCAACACCAAAGAATTTGATGAAGATGAAAAGCATATTGAACTATAATTTAATTCTTGTTCTGATCATTTTTCTAATTACGTGTCAGGAAGAGAAAAAGAATATCATTTCCTTACAAAATAAGGATATTAGCAAAACCATTACTAAACTGACTGATATAATGGTTTATGATGTGACCAATCCGCCATTAGCCTCTAGGTTTTTTGCTTATTCTTGTATTTCGGGATATGAAGTAATCGCTTTAAATGACAGTAAATACAATAGCCTGTATGGTGTTTTAAATGATTTTCCGGAAATTCAAAAACCGGAAGTGGTAAATTATTCCACCTCCATGAGTGCAATTTTGGCTATTCTGGAAACTGCCAAAAAGCTTCAGCCTTCAGGTATAATGTTGGAGGATTATAAAAAGGAATTCTTAGACTCTTGTTTGCAGGTTGGTTTTTCAAAAAGTATAATTGAAAACTCAGAAAAATATGCACAGAATATTAGTACCCAGATTTTGAAGTATGCACAAGCCGACAATTATAACAAAACCACCAGTTTGCCCAAGTATACACCTAAAGAAGGTAAGGCATATTGGTACCCCACACCACCGGCATATTTTGGAGCAGTAGAACCCCACTTTAATACTTTGCGTCCATTTACCCTGGATTCTGGAGCCCAGTTTAAACCATTGCCTCCTGTTCCATTTAGTGAAGATCCGGAATCTGATTATTTCAAAATGTTGCAGGAAGTTTATGAAGAAGGCATATCTCTCTCGGAAGAAACCAGAACCATTGCATCTTTTTGGGATTGTAATCCTTTTGCCATGCAGACTACAGGGCACTTAATGGTAGCTCTTAAAAAAATTTCCCCAGGTGCTCACTGGATGGGAATTACCGGTATTGCCTGTGAACAGGCCGATAAAGGTTTTAATGAATCCATGAAAATTCATACCATTGTCAGTTCGGGAATGATGGATGCATTTCTTTCCTGCTGGGATGAAAAATATAGGAGCAACCGAATCAGACCGGAAACTGCTATCAGAAAATATATCGATCCTAGATGGGAGCCATTATTACAAACTCCACCATTTCCAGAGTATACCAGTGGTCATTCCACGGTTTCTGGGGCTGTTGGTCATATTCTTACTCATTATTTTGGGGATAATTTCAGTTTCGTAGATAATGTAGAAGTGAAATATGGTTTGCCAGACAGAAAATTCGATTCTTTTATGATAGCTGCGAGAGAAGCTGCAGTTTCTAGATTATATGGAGGAATTCATTATAGAGATGCCAATGAAAATGGATCAGCTCAGGGGATTAACATTGGAAAATGGGTAGTTCAAACTGTGGAAGGTGAAAGTGTTGGGCAGTAAAGGAAATACTTTATTATTTTAAATAGATGTGCAGAATTAAATATACTTAATAAGTGCCACAACTTTTTGATAATGAGATAAAAGTACTCAATATAAAATAGTACTGGTACTTACTGGGCGAGAAAGCCTTTTTTTATTCTCTACCTCAATACGTTTCCTTTGCCCAGAACTTATTATAGAAAAGCTGATAGTGGTTGTTCCTTTTTTTGTTCGTAGGAAAACAAGAGGCAAATAATTGATATTGGAATTAGAAAATAGCTCATTTTTGATTTTTAAAGTTGCTTTTTTTACCCGGTAAGTACAAAAGCAAAAATAAATATATTTTAAATTTGCCTAATGGGAAGGACAATAAAATTAATAGATTTAAGCACCCAGGAGCGTATTGCCTTAGAAGAAGGGTATAGTCGTTCAAAATCACCAGTTTTCAGCAAACGTTGCCATATTATCTTATTGAAGAGTCAGCAACGAAGTTCTAAAGAGATAGGCAAGATATTATCGATCACAGATCAAGCCGTTAATCATTGGGTAAAACGTTACCAGAAAGATGGG
>JAHQVQ010000053.1 GCA_019634305.1 Flammeovirgaceae bacterium
ATTACACTGGTATTGCCAAAGATTTAGCCATAATAAACATCAAGGCAGTTTTACAGATGTAGAATTATTGACCTGTTATTTTTTTGCCATTATAGAAGAGAAGAAGTATCAAATAAAACAGATATATGAATATATTGTCAAATATTGGTCTGATTGGTTTCCATCCTTACCCAGTTATCAATGCTTTAATAAAAGGATCAATCGAATGGGAGAATCATTGCCAATACTATTAGGTGTACTATCCAGTCAATTACAGCCAATCACGGGGTTGGTAAGTAAAGACTTATTACTTGATTCAGTCCCTGTTATACTTTGTAAAGGCAAAAGACAAGGTAAAGTGGCATCAGAAATGGCTGCAAAGACTTACTCTTCCTCAAAAGGCATCTATTATTATGGGGTTAAACTCCATTGGATGGGAATGAGTCAAGCCAATAGATTACCGATGCCTGTCTGGATAGAATTAACATCTGCTGCTGAACATGATTTACCTCCATTAAAGGCTATTTTATCCAATTTATGGCACTGTAGATTATTTGGCGATAAGGCTTATTGTAGTCAGCAAGTAGAAGAGCAGCTTGCTAAACAAGGGTCAGAAATATTCTGCCCAGAAAAAAATAAAAAGGGAGAATCATCTTGGGATAAACAATTCAACCATGCCTTTAGAAAGTTATATGGAAGAGCTGTTTCCAGTGTCAGGCAGCCAATTGAAGCCTTCTTTAATTGGATTATTGAAAAAGTTGATATTCAAAATGCTTCTAAAGTGCGTTCTTCAAAGGGTTTGAAGGTACATGTCTTTGGGAAAACTACGGCTGCTATTTTGATTTTACTCGGTTTTTAACTATTGATTTGCATAAGATATCATGTACAAGGTAAAGTAAGATGCTCTTATGTAAAAAGGGTTTGCTGAAGGAGAAATTGGAATGGTTTTAATTTACACACCCACTGTAGATTTTATACCAGAGAAAATTGACTTCCACCAGTAGTTCACAATTGATTTTTGTTTGTCTCTCTTGAATTTAATTGTTCCCTTTCTAAATTTTTTACCAGCCAGATTTTCTTTAGGAACAATAAGGGTTTCCATTAAATCAAATAATATTTTCTTAAAAAAACTGGTCTTTTCATTCGTATTTGGTGGTATCAAAGCAGCATGGAGATTTTGGAAATAGAAGTTTAAATTTCCGATACTAATATCTTCATTGGAAGTAACTGAAAACTCCATTTTATTCATTTTACCACTTTCCAAATGAACTAAAGCTACATTTTCTATCATAGGATTGATTACAGGAAGGTCCATTTCTCCAATGGTTCCGGAAAAATTAAACTGATTATCTTCCCTGAAAATATTGAAATGAAAATCAGCAGTAACTTTACCTTTTCCCATTAAATTGCCACTTGCTTTTATATCCAGTTGACCATTGCTGGGATGATTCGGGTCATTGGATAAAGTGGTGGAAACTGCATTTAATCTATTAAAATAAACTTGCCCTGGTGAAGAACCATTTTGTATTAGTTCTTCATATTGTACGAATCCATCAACTAAAGAAAAGCTATCTATAGCAAATTTAAAAGGCAATTCACGCATAGTTTGCTGAGGCAGTGCCACAAATCTTTCTGGGTTCAAAGGCACATTTTTATCTCGGAATAATTTCACATCCATGCTGTCAATACTGATGGAGCTAGCTTGCAAAAAACTAGAATTTAAAATGCTATGAAGATGAATTTGACGGAAAGAAATTTGTGGAATAAATACCTCGGACCTATCCGTTTGAAAGCCTTTTTTTTTCGAAAATTTGTATCGTGGGTATTGAGGTTCCAATCCAAAATCTTTAATAAAAAGATTGATTTTTTCTCCTCCTTCCGTTTTCAACTCCTTTATATTTATTTTGTAAAACCTATCAGCAGTTTTGGTAGCGATCTGTGATAAAATAATTTCATGAGATTGCAATGTAAAATTCCTAAAGTCATTTTTGGGAATAGAAAGGTGCTCTAATTCTATGGAAAGATTTCCAACTAAAGAATCAATAGAAAGTATATCTTCTAATTTGGCTATTTGAATTTTACCCTTAGCGACTGACACTTCATTTATTGAAATGGACTTGTTAAATACATAATCCCAATAACTAATCTTTGAAATTACAATTTCAGGAAATTGAGCAGAAATTTGGGGAAGTGTATCTGGTATTTGCTCCTCAGAACTGTGGAGGGAGTTTATCGTCAGATTTTTAAAAGAAATAGTTAGAGGATAGAGCTCTATTGAAAGTTCATCATGGTTTATTGAAATCGCCTTATTTTCCTGAAGCTTTTCATTGATGGAATCCATTAAATAATTTTCCAGAGTAAGTGGGAGCAGAAAAACAAGTAGAGCGATAATAATTGGCACTAGCAGCCATAATAAGGATTTTATTTTCATTTAGGTAGTATAAAAAAAAGGAACGCCTCAAATTTAAATATTTTTGTTAAATAGCTAGTTTTTAAATAATCTTAAGTTTCCTCGCTAATTATACAGTTTGAATAGTATTGGAAGATGATGTTGCTTTAACCTCATGATTGTCTTTTTTTTTTTCAGCTTCAGGCTTTATTTCTCTACCAAACCATTTGCTATAAACCTGAGTAAAAACAGCTCCAAAGAAAAATATGATACTTGTATAAGTCACCCACAATAGTATAATAACTACAGATCCTGCTGCTCCATAGGTGGAACCAGGGTCACTTGTACCCAGATAATAACTGATTAGCTCTTTACCAACTTCAAAAAGAATAGTGGTAAAAATTGCTCCAATTATTGCATCTTTCCACCTGATAATAGCATCAGGCAACCATTTAAAAATACTAGCAAAAAGCAGTGAAGTGATCACTAATGAAATGAGGAAATTAACTATTTGCAGTAAAAACATTCCTTGCTCCAAACCGAACTGTGAAAGGTTATTTCCAATGAGAGCAATAATGGAGGAAACAACCAGTGAGATGATTAATAAGAAACCCATTACCAGGATAAGCCCGAAAGAAGCTGTTCTATCAACAATGAGTTGCAACCATGGTTTTCTTGGGGCTTCGTTTATTTCCCAAATCTGATTGAGACTAATTTTAATATGATAAAAAAGACCTGTAGCAGCATAAACTATGGAGCCCACTCCTATCACAGTAGCAACTATTGAATTTTCCTGATCACCTGCCTTGGCCACCATAGTTTGTATCTGGTGTGCACCTTCATCTCCAATCAGGTTTTTTACCTGCAGATAAATCTCTTCTGAGATGGTTTCTTCTCCAAAAAAGAAACCCGCTGACTTAATAACAATAATCAATAATCCTGGAAGGGAAAATATGGCAAAATAGGAGACTACAGCAGATAGTCGAAATGGATCATTATCACCAAATTTCTGGAAAAGCTCTTTTATAAACCCAAGATGCTTTTTGCCAGTTTCTAGTAACTTTTGAATAAAGTCGGCTATTTTTTCCATCAGAATAATCCCTTTTGTCTTGTTAAACACCAGTGTTCCACACCGGGTACTATTATTTCAGAGAAATAGTAATCTCTCTATCAGTCTTTTACGGTAAAATAATACACGGTTAATTTTGAATTACTACTTAATATTGTAATAAATAAGCTATTATGGATTGTATCCAAAATAGCTTATTTATTGGTATTAAGCTGGTTATCTGCCTCTTACGAAGTTGAAAAGAAGTGAAACTACAAATATGACTAGAAATATGAAGAATATGATTTTAGCTATAGAAGCTGCTCCTGCTGCAATTCCTCCAAATCCGAATATGGCGGCAATTACCGCTACTACTAAAAATATTAATGACCATTTAAGCATGACTAAAAAGTTTAGGTTAAAAATTTGGTTGATTTATGAATTTATATAAAAGTGATTTGAACTTTAGGTAAAAAAAAGTGCTGATAGATACTTTTGCTTCAAAACCACTGTAATTTTCACTTAAAAATTAGAATGATTTACTACTGCTTTTATCTGATGCAATTAAACTAATCCCTCCAATAAAGACTATCCCAAAAACTATTACAGGAACAAAACTTCCCTGCTCAGATATGGTGATATTCATTCCTAAAAATTGAAGACTTTCAGCTTGTTCTATGGCATAGTAGCCAGTTAGTAATGCGCCAAACAGTCCGAGAATAATTAATACGATTCCAATATATTTTTTCATGACTTTAAATTTTTTAAGAATGATATAAACAAAATTACTCCAATAAAGAGGTGATTATATATTATGCTGATAATCAGTATTTTAATCAAACTGTATTTTTTTAGGTTCCACAATTTATACTGATTAAATTCTACTGTAGTGGAAATATTTCCACATATTTAGACGCTTTTCCATTCAGGTAAATCAACTCAAAATAATTATTGGACGATGGATTCCCTCACTATTCCAAGTTGAAGGATATTCTCCCCCTATTTCATTTTTCTAGCAATAGAAAAGTTTTGGTTGGGATAGATTTTTGGAGCATTTTCAGTAAATAATTTTAACTGAACACTATGAAAATTTACACTTGTGGCAATTGCTCAAATCCATTATATTTTGAAAACTCTACATGCTTAAATTGTAATCTTCCAGTTGGTTTTTCACCAGATCAGGAAAAAATGATTGCACTTAAGAAAGAAAATGAGGCTGATACTTTTAGGGAAATCAGAATCTGTAGAAATAAATATAAATTTTGTGAAAATCATCAATTTGGAGTTTGCAATTGGCTGGTACCAGTAAAGGAGGAAGAAAGTTTTTGTAAAGCCTGCCGACTAAATAAAACAATTCCACCACTGGCTGAAGAAGATGCTCATAAAAAGTGGCGAAAAATAGAAAAGGCAAAACTAAGAATGGTTTATTCCCTTATAAGGTTGAATTTACCAGTCCAACCAAAAAAAGATGAAGATGATATAACAGATCCAGGTCTGGCATTTGACTTTTTATCTCAACAAAAATCAGAAAACCCAGTTCTAACAGGGCATGCCAATGGGCTGGTAACAATCAATATTGAGGAAGCCAATGAATTAGAAATTGTAAAAAATAAAATTGATTTTGGTGAGAGATACCGAACCCTTTTAGGGCACTTCCGCCATGAAATAGGGCATTACTATTGGGATATTTTAATTAAAGAAAATCAGCAGAACCTAACCAAGTTCAGGTCGCTTTTTGGTGATGAGCAACTGGATTATCAAACAGGTATTGAAAGTTATTATAAAAATGGAGCGCCTCAAAATTGGGCTGAAACCTTCATCAGCCAATATGCTTCAGCACATCCATGGGAAGATTGGGCGGAATCATGGGCCCACTACTTACATATAATGGATACGCTTGAAACAGCTAGTTACTTCAATATTGCCATTAAGCCCGAAGGAAAGAAAAGAAAATTTATGGGTTATGGCACTATTAAAAATCCTTATGAAATAAAGCAATTTAAGACCATTGTTAATTCCTGGTTCCCACTCTCATTTGCAGTGAATAGCCTCAACCGAAGTATGGGTTATCAGGATTTTTACCCTTTTGTTTTTTCGCCAATAATAATTGAGAAGCTTTCATTCATTCACCAGGTGATCCGTAAAAACAATTAAATAATAGCCGTTTCTAATTAGGATTAGAAACGGCTATTATTTTCATTAAAAGGATTTCGAAGATATCCATGTGAGGTAGATTTATCTCTTTGGATAATAGTAGAGGTTGGGGAAATTGTATTTGGACATAATTAAGCACAGCAGGATGAATATAATAAGTTCTGCATACGCTTATGGTGTTTCCCATTTTTTTGGCTACATTCCTCACCAAAGTAGTTTCAAATTTAAGCCGAGGGTTCTGGCTAATTTCTTCTACAGCATGATTATATAATTCTAAGGCTAATTTGGATGCACCCCAGGTTCTAAAATCTTTGGCAGAAAATTCCCTTCCACCTATCACTTGCAAGAACTCATTTATATCCTGGGAATCTAATTTGTGAAATTTATGATCATCCCCCTTATATCGGAAAATTTCATAGCCGGGTAATTCTGCCATTTCCCTGATTAATTTTCGTGCCTTTGAATGATGGATTTTTACATTTCTGACTTTTCCACTTTTGGCTTTATAATTTAAAACCAGTTTACCAGCTTCTTCCTGTAAATGTTTCCTTCTAAGTGTAGTAATACCGTAGGATTCGTTTTCCTGAGTGTATTGGATATTTCCAATTCTGAAATAGTAGTTATCCAAAAGGTAAATTACCAGCGCAATTACTTTCTTCTTAGTCCATTCAGATTCTTTTAAAAAATCTTGATATGCTATTCTAATTTTTGATAATGATTTTCCGAATTCCACCATTTTGTGAAATTTCATTTTTTGTCGATAATTTATCCAATCAGGATGGTAGAGGTATTGTTTCCTTTTTTTCAGATCAATCCCCGTAGACTGTAAATGGCTGTTTTCCAAAGGAGAGATCCAAACATTTTCCCAAATTGGAGGAATCACTAGTTTTTTTAACCTCTTTAAGGCATTAGAATCTCTGATTTTTTCATGTTTTTCATTAAAATAAATGAATCCTTTTCCCCACCGTTTTCTGGTTAGACCAGGAATTTCATCATTCATATAAATCAAGTGTGGAGGACAATCCATTTAATCTTAAGTATGGTTTGATTAATTTTGAAGAGAATTTTTAATTTTATCAGGCTGCATTTTTAGGGGAATTGGTTGTCCTTCCTGATATATCTTAAGTTCAACAATATCCGCAGGCATACTGAAACCATCTTTAGCTAGACTTACCAGAATATTATTCATCACTTCCGTTCTTAAAACTGCCATTTCGTGTTGGTAATTGAATGAGTTGACCCAGAAAAAAACACGTAGATTAATTGTGCTTGTACTAAATTCCTCCAGTAAGATGAATGGCTTTAATGCTGCTCCATGTTCAATTCTGCTTTCTTTTTCAAGGGTTTTCTTAATTAAGGAAACCGCTTTTGGAATATCATCTCCGTAATCAAGACCAATTAAAAAATCGTATCTCAACAATCCATCCCTTGTAAAATTGATTAATGGGTGTTTAATCAGGATCGCATTAGGTACAAAAATGTCTCTTCCATCGAAAGAACGGATATGGGTATTTCTAAAACTAAGTGCTTTTACCTTTCCTTTTATTCCCTCAATTTCAACTACATCGCCTATGCTAAATGGACGGCTAAATGCCAGAAAAAATCCTGCAAGGAAATTTTCTCCAATGTCTTTAAAAGCAAACCCAATTACAATTGCTGAAACTCCCGCACCAGCCAAAAGTCCTCCGGCAGCTTTACCCAACCCAACCTGGTTAAGGAAAATGACCACTCCGATTATTAGCATAGAAAGAAAAATTATTCTGCCAATAAAATTAACCAGCAATCGATCTTTTACTTTTTTGATGAGCTTCTTTTTAGTGTAAGACCTAATCAAAGAACCCAAGATAATGAATAGGAGCAATAAAACAGCACCTACAATAAAGGAAGGTAAACCATTTATTATGGCTTCTTGGAAATCGCGAAAAGAAGACATTAATTGATCAATCATGGTGGTAGTATTTTTATGGATAAGGATATGAAGAATCTCTCCGTTATAGTTTTAAAATATTTAAGAAGATTCTTGAAAGATGGTTCACTGTTTAATTCTTAAAAGATTTGTAAACCTAAATCCCTGACATCTTTCTGTATTTGGCCTTTATAAACATAAAAACACCGTATGCTAATAAACCTATAGCTACAACTGCCAAAACGATAGCTCCGAATTCATTTTGGATAAAGCCAAAAGCATCTTCTGTTCCTCCTGCCTGATTGGAATTTGCTGAAAATGCGGCTTTGAAAGTAAGAAAAGAAATTATCCCAATTACCACACCTCTGGCGGTATAACCAATCTGCCCAGATTTTAAAACCAATTCTCTGGCTTTTCTACCTAATCCGGATTCATTTACTTTATTTTTAAACTTGCCAGAATAAGCTCTATATAGCTGGTAACCGGCTTTGCATAAGAATATTACCCCTAATATCCCGACTAATATCTGTCCATAAGATTCACTCAATAATGTGTTTACCAAAGACTCTTTTCCTCCGCCTGAATCAGAACCTGATCCGGCAACTGTTTTTATAGCAGTATATGTTAAAAGTCCATAGAAAACTCCACTGGAAAAATATCCCATTCTCCTAAAGATTCCCTTCGCATCATTTCCTTTATCTTCTGGGTCGGCAAAAGTTTGGTAAAGTCTCCAAAATACGAACCCTAATAATCCCAGAGCAGTTATTACTAATAATATTTGTCCATAAGTTTGGCTGGATAAAAATTCCAATGCGCCACTACTTCCGGTTTTTTTTCCTCCTGCTCCAAAGGCAGCCATGGCTGTTAGCCCTCCTATCAGGCAGTATACAAAGCCTTTGGTTGCAATACCAAAACGGGCAAATTTTTCTTTTTTGTTGTTCACGATTGAAACTGAATTAGATTTTGATGAGAAGAAAAATGTATTAAAAAATTTGTTGAACTGGTTAATAAGAGGCTTACAAGCTATTCAAAGTTTTATAATTCTATTTATTTGCAAGAAAAAGATCAGGCTGTTGACCTAATTTTGGCATAAAAATGAATTCGGTAAAATTCCTAAAAGTAGCGTAAGGGTTATCACTGTTTCCCTGCACTATTCTATAAACTTTACCAGTAGCTTCTACCTCATAGCTAAAAATTGCTCTTTTTCTCACCAGGTATTTGGCAATATTTTTTGACCTTTCAAAACTTAAATCCCAATGATCGGCATACCGAATACTTTTTAAAGGGAGATCGTTGTCTCTATGGTTTATTATTTTAAATTCCTGTGGGTTATTCTTTATGAATTTATTCAATTTTTGAAATGTATTTTCAGCATTGGAAATTAAATCAGCACCATCTGGTATAAATAAGTGATTATCGTTAAGAATCAACTTTACTGTATTTTTATCCTTAAAAACAAGATATTTTTTATTATCAGAAAAAGTGTTTTTTAGATTATTTTCCAATTTATCTAATTGACTATAATATTTTTCCATAGCCTTTTCAATTGCCAATTGCGTATCATCTGTATTCTGATTAAAGCTTGTTTGCTTTGTTATCTCTACAATTGAATTTACTTTTTCTGCTTTCAATTGTTGATTTTCTAACTTCAATTTTCTGTTTTCCTCCACCACTTTTCTTTGCGATTCTACCAAATCAAAGTATTCGGTAGTGTAATTAAATCGCTTTTGATAAGCAATTTCCTGAGAGGTACAAGATGAAATTATTATTGATAATAATATGTAGAGCTGTAGTCTGATAATTTTCATTATTTTAAGTTTTTAGTGTTTTTTATATCCCCAACTAAAACCAATTAGTTGAGCTGGTTAAGGAAGATCAAAATCTCCTGAACATCCTCATGTCCTTTTTATATTTTCTGATTAGCAAAATATTGCTTCCGATTAAGGTAATCACATTCAGGCTTGCAGTTGATAGAAGTGCTATCAGAATGCTTTCGTTATAAAAAAAATTGAATACGGCTACTCCAAATACAAATGGAACTGCAGAGAGGGAAATGCTATAAAACACACTTCCTAATCCTCCTGTGTATTCTGTTTTTTTGATAAAATGAATAGAACCAAAGTAGTAAAATATTCCTGAAAGCAGGAAAGCTATGAATAAATTGATAGCTTCAAACGAACTGAAGAATTCCCCCAAAAAGAACAATTTTGTTGCAAGAGCAAAAGACGAAAGAATTAACAGATACTTCATAATACGAATAATTTTATAATTGATAGTGGTTATTAAAATATTTGTGGGATAAAAAAGAATTGAGAATATCAACCCATCCACAATACTGTATATCGAATATTAGTGCCTAATACTTCTTTCTTCTGAGAAGAAGAAATTATTCTACTGATAATCAATGATTTAA
>JAHQVQ010000054.1 GCA_019634305.1 Flammeovirgaceae bacterium
AGACATATATTTTCAAAAAAAATTATAGCCTCCTACAAACCCCAAACTGACATTTTTCAGTGGGTGTCACCCCAGTCAAAAACAAAACTTAAACAAGCTCTTAAATCTAAAAACAATTTCTTCCCCAAATATCTTTCAATAAAAAAAGCCCAGTAAATAAAACTTCCTTTATCTCCCTTCAAAAAAATAAGACATATATTTTCTAAAAAAAATAGGAATGGCTGTAACGTTTAGCTATTTCGTGGGTAATCCTAATAATTGAGTAAGGTAATTTTTACTTTCTGCCTTTCTGGTGTGAAAAATCATCTGGTTTATCCAGAGAAGAGATATAAGCACTAGTGTCAAATTAGGAACAAAAACCAGGTGAAAGTTTTTCCACCTGGTTTTTTTATTATTCAATACTTCTTGCAGGGTTTCCAATGACGATATCATTGGCATCCACATTTTGCATCACTACCGATCCGGGAGCAACCTGTGCATTCCTTCCAATTTTTACACCTTGGGAAATAGTAACTCCAGCGCCAATCATTGCACCAGATTCGATTTTTACTTTCGAACCGATAATACTTCCCGCACCAACTTGCACATAATCTTCCAAATCTGCTTCATAGTCTATAGTAACATTAGAATGAATCACACAGTGATTAGGCAATTTTGCCCCTGAACCAACCACTGCTCCTGCATTTACCAGGTTTCCATAACCCAAAAAAGCATGTTGAGAAATAATAGCACTATTATGAATGGCATTCACAGGCATTACTTTCCTTCTCAGGTTTAATAATCCAACAATGTCCTTTTTGGAAGCGGGATCATCAAGCGCTACAAAAGCCTCACATTTTTTTCCAATATATTTTAGGAAACCATCATCTTTCATACTTCCTAATACCGTAATGTCATTGATCTCTGTATTGTGTAATTCCTCATTATCATCCAAAAAACAATAAACCACAATATCTTTGCTGGTAAAAATATCCAGGGCGGCTTTTCCCAGACCCGATGCGCCAAAAATTATTACAGGATTTTCCATTTACAGTTTAAAATTTTGTTCAAAAAATTTGAATCTGCAAAAGTAGCTTAGAATTTTGGTAACCCGTAACTTTTAGGCAGTTCTAATTATTTGAGGGTGAATTAAAATTATATTTCAGCGTAAATCCCCCAAAGTAATTTCTGGGTAAACCGGGATAATAATACCTTGGCGCTCTTCCTCCGAAACTACCAGCATTTACAGCAATCATAGAGGCATATTTTTCATCCAGGATATTATTAATACCTCCATAAATATCAATTGAAAAGCTGTTGGCGAACTTTAATAAATACCCCACTTTGGAATCTAAAAGACTAAAGGCATCGGAATATATTGAATTATCATCTCTCATTGGCATTTTTCCCGTTGCCTGAAAGCTTAAGTTGGCATAAAAACCAAACTGTGTTTCCAAGTCCATTCCTGTAGTGAAATTAGTTTTAGGAGTCCCTGTCAATTCATTCCCAGAATAATCATTTCCCTCATTAATAAATTCTTTGAACTTATAATCACTGTAAAGAAAATTAGCATAAACCCTTAATAAGTTTACAGCTTTCTCCTGCCCACAAATAATGTTATAATTTCCTCTAAATTCTAATCCACTATGAACTGTTTTTCCGGCATTTACACCAACAAATACATCATCTCCAACCCGCTGAGCAACCAATAGGTTTTCAATTTGCATAGTGTAAAGGGAAATATCATAGAAGAATTTATTCGAAAATAATTCGCCTCTACTACCAATTTCATAATTCCAGCCAGTTTCAGGTTGAATATCCGGATTAAGTTGCCCTTCAGGTGTTAATGTTTCTTCCAGTGAAGGAGGAGAAAAACCATGTCCAACTCCTGCATGGATGGAAATGGCCTCATTCAATTTATGATTAACCGCCAGTCTTGGGGAAATTTGATTTTCGAAACTATAATTCCCGGAAAGATCGATATCATCACCAAAAAACAAATCGCTGTATTCGTATTTGGTATTATTCATATTCAACCCACCGGTTAGGTAGGTTTTTGAGCCCAGTTTCAAATCCAGTTGTACAAAGAGATTATAGTATTTCCTACTCTCCTCATTATCACTTAAGATTGGTCCATAAGCTCCACCATCTGTTTCATAGGTTTTCCAGGCATAAAATTCATTGAAATACTCTCCTCCAAAAATTAATTTATGGGAATTTCTTCCTCCGGGGAAAAAGTAGGTAAAGGCGGTTCTGGCTCCATGGGCATTAGCAGTTTCCCTCAAATTATTAAATGGTCTGATTTCTTCTGCATTTCTGAAATTGGTAAAAATACTTGTAGCATTTTGGAAATTATCATTAAAATCATGGGTTAGTGAAAGTCCAAATAATCCTTTTTGGTAATCTTCATTTCCTTTTACTGAAGCCCAGTTTCCTGCTGCTGCACTTGGGTTTGTAGCAAAGGTTGCACTATCAATTGAGCTGGGAATAAATGCTTTCAAATTAATTAAATTCCCTAAAAAACTTATGGAGGTTTTCTCTCCTGTATAAAAATCCGCTAATGCAGTCAGCGAATTTCTGTCATATTCATTATTCTCCCGGTAGCCATCACTATGCGTAATATTCTGAATAATGTTCAGGTTAAATTGATCATTACTTGTTCTAAAAGAATTAACATTTCGAAACATGCCAAAAGATCCTACAGAAATTCCAGAAGCGATGGAAGTTTGCTTATAAGAAGATCTTTTCCCTTTCAAATTAATAGTTCCGCCTAAACCTGCACCATAAATACTGGAAGAAGGACCTTTTATCACCTCCACTCTTTCCAATAAACTTAAGTCAATATCTTCGATGGTAGTTTCTCCTGTTCCGGTTGTTAATGGAATATCATTAAGATAAGCCCGGATTTTTGCCGTTGAAAAAAGTGATCTTGCACCAATTCCTCTGATGGTAATTCGGTTGGTATTTAAAGCACCCGATTGCATGAAAACACCCGGAATTCTATTCAATGATGGAGTAATAATCATATCATTTCCCGTATGGATTTCTTTTTCTGAGATCAGTGAAATCGCCCCTGGCACATTTAATAATTTTTGATTGTATTGGAATGCTGCTACTACCACTTCACCTAATTGAACTTCTGAAGCCTGTAAACCTATATTATAAAAATACTGATCATCAATCAGAGAAAAGATTTCTTTTTGATACCCCAGATGAGAAACTGAGATTTTTGAATCCCCGGCAATAGTTTCATTGATCTCGAAATATCCGTTCTGGTCTGTAATTGTCCCTTTTTCTCCATAGGAAATAGCCACGCCCTCAATTGACTGGGAATTGGAAAAATCAAATACTTTTCCTTTAATCTGAGCAAATATTTGTTGGTTAATTAGTAGAAAAAAGATGATGGATAGTAATCTTGTTACCATGAATTTTAGTTGAGTGATTGATATATTGAAAATATTGCTTCAAATTTACTCTCAATTCTAACAAATCATACCAATACCACACAAACCGAGATATTAATGGAAAGAATTAGTGTATTTGACATGCTAAAAATTGGGGTTGGCCCTTCCAGCTCTCATACATTGGGTCCATGGTTGGCAGCCAAAAGATGGTTATTGGAATTAAAAGATTCAGGTGATTTTAATAAAATTGATAAAATTAAAATTTACCTGTACGGCTCTCTTGCCCTTACTGGAAAAGGACATTATACTGACAAAGCCATTTTATTGGGGCTTCTTGGAGAAAATCCGGAAACTATAGAAACCTCCTCCATTAATTCAAAAATCAATAACATTAGAAAAAATGAAGTCATTAGGCTTTTAAATGAAAAGAAATTAAATTTTTCCTTTCCAGATGATCTTTGTTTTTTGTATGGTAAAAAATTGCCCTATCATGCCAATGGAATGAAGTTTTCCTGTTGGGTTAATGGAAATGAGGAAAGCCAGATCTATTATTCAATCGGTGGTGGATTTATTGAAAAAGAGGGAGAAAGTATTGCTGAGCAATTTCAGGTGACCCTTCCCTACCCTTGTGATCAATCTGACCATTTACTCGCACATTGCAAGAAAAACAAAATCTCTGTTTCGGAAATGGTTTTTGAGAATGAAAAAGCCTGGAGATCTGAGGAGAAAATTAAATCCGGATTAGTAAAAATCTGGCATGTGATGGAAGAGTGTGTGTACAAAGGATGCACTACTTCAGGAATTTTACCAGGAGGGTTGGGAGTTACCAGAAGGGCTGCGGTTCACAATAAAAAGTTATTAAATGGTATTTCTTACAGGAATTCCAAAGAATGGATTACTGCAATAAAAGATAAAACATTCGATTTTCAGGAAGTATTGGAATGGATCAGTTGCTTTGCTATGGCTGTAAATGAGGAAAATGCTGCCATGGGAAGAGTAGTCACTGCTCCAACAAATGGAGCTGCAGGAGTAATTCCAGCTGTATTAATGTATTATTTCTGTTTCCAAAACCCTAATGTTACCAATGAAGAAATCGTAAGATTTCTGATGGTAGCTGGGGAAATTGGTAGTTTTTTTTAAAAAAGGAGCCACTATTTCTGCTGCAATGGGTGGTTGTCAAGCTGAAATTGGTGTTTCTTCAGCTATGGCAGCAGCAGCCTTAACCGAAATTCAGGGAGGCTCCCCAGCTCAGGTTTTAATGGCAGCAGAAATTGCCATGGAACATCATCTGGGATTAACCTGCGACCCTATTGGCGGACGGACTGGTTCAAATTCCCTGTATTGAAAGAAATTCCATGGGAGCAGTAAAAGCCATCACAGCTAGTAAAATTGCTATTGATAGCGATGCATCATTAGCCAAAATCCCCTTGGACAAAGTCATAAAAACCATGTGGGACACTGCCAGAGATATGAATGTTAAATACAAAGAAACTTCTGAAGGTGGTTTGGCTGCAAATATTTCAGTAAATATTCCAGAATGTTGATAATCCAAGAAAATTGTTTACAAAATTTCGGCACAAAAAATAATTGCCTGCCATTGCTTTCCCCCATATATTAGCTGGCATTAAGCCTTCTTATCTGGCTATTATTTTTACTAGAATTTTTACTAGCCAGTTATGGGTAATTTTTTTTCGGGAACACTACGACTTTATAAAGATGCCTATTCCGGACATCCGAGGGAAATTTGGGTGTTAGTGATGCTCACGCTTATCAATCGGATGGGCATGATGGTGCTACCGTTTCTCACGGTATATCTTACTACTGTTTTATATTTTCCCTTAGATGAAGCTGGTCTTTTAATCAGTGCATTTGGTTTTGGTTCTTTGGGAGGATCTTTTATTGGGGGAAAATTATCGGATAGAATTGGTGCGAATAAAGTAATCGCCTTAAGTCTTTTTCTCGGTGGCTTTTTCTTAATGATTATTCAATTCGCCACTTCTTTTTCGTCTTTATACGCTTTAATATTTACATCATCTCTTTTTGGAGAAGCCTATCGCCCTGCTTTAATGGTGGCTGTGGGGAATTATGTTCCGAAGTCGGAATCGGGAAGAGCCATTTCATTTATCAGATTGGCCATAAATATTGGATTTAGCCTTGCCCCTGCTATTGGTGGTTTTATTGCAGCCACATTTAGTTACAGTTGGTTATTCTGGATAGATGGGACAACCTGTATATTGGCAGCTACTTACTTTTGGATTGAATCCAGAAACTGGAGCAGAAAAACCATTAATAGAGCAGAAAATTCAGTATTAGTTGAGGAAAACATTCGTCCTCCTTATAAAAACGGATTGTATCTTTTTATGCTCCTATCCTCCTTTTTATATGGATTTGCTTTTATTCAGTGGTTTCATAGTGTACCTGTTTTCATCAAAACGGACTGGGGATTTGATGAAAGATACATTGGCTTGTTAATGGGGACAAGTGGATTTTTAATTACCCTCATTGAGATGCCTGCCATCCATACAGTAGAGAAAAACAAAAAAATTAATCCTTCCATTTTAGTTGGGGTTCTCCTGCTTGCTTTTAGTTTTATTCCCTTTTTATTACCCCCATCTTTGTTTTTTGCTTTCGCAGCCATGTTCTTTTTTACAATTGGGGGAATTTTTTATTTACCCCTTATCAATGCTACTGCATTAAATATGAGTCCTGATGAAAAGAGAGGGGAATATATGTCGTGGTATTGGATGATGTGGTCCATGGCACATATTACGGGTCCTACCATGGGGCTTTCCTTTATTGATAAAGCAGGGTTTTCTACTTTTTGGGTTTTTACCATTCTATTAACTGTGATAAGTTTATTACTACACCAAATCTTTTTAAAAAAGCTTAGAGACACTTCTCATTAAGTAATTTATTCATTCACTTTCCGGATTTTACTGCGTTTCAAAAAATACGCACAGGTTCATTAAATCTTACCTGATATAATTTCGTAGATATTCTGAGAAAGTAATAATATGCTGGTTTCATCATTTTTAGGTTAACTTTTATTTACACCCAGCCAGCTATGAAAAAGATTTTTAAACTATTACTTCCGGGGCTGTGTCTTTTTTTACTTAGTAATTGCACACAGGAAGATGATTTGGAGATTTCTCCACCTAATCAAATAGATTTCGAAAACTTTATAACTGATCAACATACAGCCAACCAGGGGCTTAATAGTGTTTATGCCGCATTAAATGATGTGGCCTTTAAAGATCATTCTCTGCAAATGGTTTGTGATTTCCCTGCATTATCTGTTTCTGACAATAAGAGCGATGAGTTCGGAAAAGAATTAGATGAATATACCTGGAATGCACAAAACGAAGCACTTAATAATGTTTGGAATGCATTGGTGGAAGGTATAGAAAGGGCAAATGTGGTGATCAATAAAATACCTGAGCTGTCGGAAAACGAAATTGATTTAGAGCAATCGGAAAGAATAGTTCTCGAAGCCAGATTTTTAAGAGGATATTATTATTTCATGTTGAAAGGTCTTTTCGACAAAGTACCATTATTCGAAACCAATATTGCAAGTCATTCTGATAACTCATCTAATGTAGGCACTGATGAAGAGGTTTGGGAACTGATCATAAATGATTTAATAGCTGCTGAGAAATTACCTGCATATTTTGGTGATTCAGAGAAATTCCGAGCTACAAAAGGCGCTTCAAAAGCCATGTTGGGTCAGGTTTATATGCACAGATCGGGAACAGGTATTGCCAATGAGTGGAGTTTGGCAGCCAAAAAATTCAGTCAGGTAATTAACAGTGGGCGGTATATCATGATGGAAAATTATGCTGATTTATTTGAATCAACCAATAGCAATAATTACGAAACAGTTTTTGCCTTATTTCCAAATAATGAAAAGGCAACTCTGGGAAGCTTAGGTCAACCATATGATCACCACAAAGGAACTATGCTTTGGTTTTCAAATCCTTCGTTTGAAAGTCTATTTGATCAAAATGATAGTCGAAAAAGCATGTTGTTTAGCGAAAATACATCAGGAGGTAATTCACCAAATGTTTTCCAAAAATATGGTCATGAAGAATTAAACAAATCGCCTTTGTATACCATCAGACTGGCGGACGTTTGGTTAATGTATTCTGAAGCGATTAATGAAATGGATGGAGCTGACCGATCGAGACTTACTGGAATTAATTTAGTAAGAGCCAGAGCCGGGCTTTCTCCAATAAAAAATAATAAAACCCAAGAGCAATTCAGAGAGATATTAATGGTGGAAAGAGAAAAAGAATTATGCTTAGAACAAAAGTCAGTTTTCGATTACAGAAGATTTGGCTTAGAAAAAATGCAATGGATTACAAAAAAATCCGGAGCAACTCTTCATATTGAATCCAAACATTTAGTTTACCCGATTCCTCAGCCTGTAATTGATGAATATACCATCAGTGCTAAATCATGGGAACAAAACCCGGGATATTAAAAACACTTAAATTAGAGATTTTACTCTCTCTCATTCCGGTGTTTCTAAAACTGAAAATTTTTAACCAGCACTTTTATAACTAAATTTAACCTAACACCAGGCTAAATCAGAAATTCTGATTTAGCCTTTTTTATGTATTCCAGTACCAAAATATATCAGGTTAATTTTTACCTGATAAAAATCATAATATTACCTTTCAAATTCCTATCTAACATTCTTAAAAATCACTTCTTTTAAAGAATGATTTTTTTAACTTTGGGCTAAACACCTTATCAATATTTTTTTAAGTACCTGTGCTAAAAGAAAAAGAGAATATTTATCTCGTTGTCAGTTATTTCCGACAATATTTTACACAGTTGCTTTTTAACAATTACTTATAAACATAGATATGGAAGGCGAATTTGGTTCGGCAATAATGCTTTTGGTGGTGGGGATGGTAACAGTATTTTCAATTCTTTTTTTGGTTGTGATTTTTGGGAAATTACTGATCTCAATAGTAAATAAATATTCCCCAACTCCAGTAATTCAACCTGTTTCTAAATCTTCTCAATCCTCCGATTTTATCCCTAAAGGTAAAATGGCAGCAATTGTAGCTGCAGTCGATATTTTATCAGAAGGAAAGGCAAGAATTACTAAAATGGAAAAGCTATAAATTCTATTTAGATCAAATAAAATATTTTTTAAAAGAACAGCATCCGAAAAAAATATAAAAGGTTGCGGTATTCACTTTTTAAGAGAATTATTTATCCTTTTTCTAATAAATAATTCCACGACTTTAAAATCAGAAAAAAATTAAAAAAATGGGAAGAGAAATAAAATTTTCTTTGATGTACAGGGATATGTGGCAGTCCTCTGGAAAATATATGCCAAGGGTAGATCAATTAGTGAAGATTGCACCTGTAATTGTAGATATGGGGTGTTTTGCCAGGGTAGAAACGAATGGAGGAGGTTTTGAACAAATCAATTTATTATTCGGAGAAAACCCAAACAAATCTGTTAGAGATTGGACTCAGCCATTTAATGATGCTGGTATTTTAACGCACATGCTAGAAAGAGGGCTAAATGGTATAAGAATGAGTCCTGTTCCTGCTGATGTGAGAAGGTTACTTTTCAAAGTAAAGAAAAAACAAGGGACAGATATTGCCAGATCTTTTGATGGACTCAATCATGCTCCCAACATTATCGATTCGATTAAATATGCAAAAGAAGGTGGAATGATTGCACAAGGCACACTTTGCCTTACCCATTCCAAAATCCATACGGTAGAATATTATATTGAACTTGCTGAGAAATTAATAGCAGGTGGAGCAGATGAAATTTGCCTGAAAGATATGGCGGGAATTGGCAGACCTGTTTCTTTGGGAAAAATTGTAAAAGGAATTAAGGCAAATCATCCTGATATAATTATACAATATCATGGTCACTCTGGACCTGGTTTTGCACCCGTTTCTATTCTGGAGGTCGCCAGAGCTGGTGCTGATATTATAGATGTGGGAATGGAACCATTGTCGTGGGGAACTGGCCATACCGATTTACTAACTGCCTACGAAATCCTGAAAGATGATGGTTTTTCAGTCCCTGATATCAATATGAAGGCCTATATGGAAGCCAGATCTTTAACTCAATCATTTATAGATGATTTTTTGGGCTATTATATCAACCCAAGAAACAGATATATGAATTCTCTTTTAATTGGACCAGGTTTACCAGGAGGGATGATGGGAAGTCTGATGGCCGACTTAGAAAATAACCTAGCAAGCCTCAACAAATGGATGGCCAAACGAAATAAGCCTTCCATAACTCAGGATGAATTGCTTGTAAAATTATTTGAAGAAGTAGAGTACATCTGGCCTAAGCTCGGTTATCCTCCATTAGTTACTCCATATAGCCAGTATGTAAAAAATGTTGCCCTTATGAATGTGATTCAAATGTATAAGGGTAAAGAAAGATGGTCAATGATTGCTGATAATATCTGGGACATGATGTTGGGAAAGTCTGGGCAGCTTCCTGGTAAGTTAGATCAGGAAATTATAGATTTGGCTAAAGCTCAAAACAGAGAATTTTTCTCAGGAAATCCACAAGACCTTTATCCTGATGCACTTTCTGAATTCAGGAAGGAAATGGAGGATAATAATTGGGATCTTGGAGAGGATGAAGAAGAACTGATGGAATTGGCCATGCATCCGGTTCAATATAGAGCATATAAATCAGGTGAAGCCAAAAAGGCTTTTGAAGAAGATCTACAAAAAAGAAAAGGGGAAAAAGATAGTCCTAAAGCTAAACCATCAACTTCACAGGAAGTTTCTCCGGGTGCAACCTCTACTCCAAAAACCATGAACATTGATGTGAATGGAGAACAATATAGGGTTACAGTTTCTTATGGTGGAAAAAATGAAAGCAACTCTGTTAGTACAGGTAGTGCTCCAGCACCTTCTCCAGCGCCAGCTCCTACTGCCTCGAGCAATGGAAATCTGGAAGAAATTCTTGCTCCTGTAGAAGGGAAATTCTTTAAAACAAAAAATGCTTCTGAAACTGCTATTAAGGTAGGAGATCAGGTAAATGAAGGGGATATCATTGGTTACATTGAATCCATGAAAGTATATAATGCTATTTCTGCAGATAAATCAGGAAAAGTAGTTGAAGTCTGTTTTAATGACGGGGAATCGGTAGATGAGGATGATGCTTTGATCAAAGTTCAATAATTATAAAACTAAACTAATTTGGAAATTACGGTCATTACTTCCTAGAGTTCAAGTGAATCGTGTTTTCCTGCTCATACAGCAATGGAGATTATTGACAATTTGTATAAAATGACTGCCTTTAGTGACATCATTGCCCAGCCGGGTACTTTAGTAATGTTACTAATAGGGTTCATCTTATTATATCTGGGTATAAAAAAACAGTTTGAGCCTCTTTTGTTGGTTCCAATAGCTTTTGGTGTTTTACTAGCAAATTTCCCAGGCGGGGAAATGGGCGTAATGCCTTCTACGGATGAAAATGGCATTATGCACAAAACCCTGATAGAAATTGCCAAGGACCATGGCATCATGAACCTGATTTATTATTCATTAATAAAAACAGGTTTTTTACCTCCAATTATTTTCATGGGTGTTGGTGCGCTAACCGATTTTGGTCCAATGCTTAGAAACTTGAGATTGGCTCTTTTTGGGGCTGCCGCCCAGATCGGTATATTTTCAGTTTTATTTGGCGCTTTAGCGGTTGGTTTTACACTAAAAGAAGCCGCTGCCTTGGGAATAATCGGTGGTGCGGATGGTCCTACTGCCATTTTTACAACTATTAAATTGGCTCCGCATTTATTAGGACCAATTGCAATTGCAGCCTATTCTTATATGGCATTAGTTCCTGTGATTATTCCATTAGTGGTTAAATACACGACTACTAAATCGGAATTGAAAATCAATATGAAACAACAGGATAAACTATTTCCAAGTAAAAATCCAATCAAAAATCTGAAAACTGTTAAAATAGTATTCCCTATAATGCTTGGGGTTTTGGTAGCCTTATTAGTACCTTCTTCAGTCCCATTGGTAGGCATGTTATTATTCGGAAACCTGATAAAAGAAGTTGGTTCTTCAACTGAAAGGCTTCATGAAGCGGCTTCAGGACCAATTATGAATACAGCCACTATTTTCCTTGGGCTCTCTGTTGGTGCGACTATGACTGCAGAATCTTTCCTTGAAACTAAAACTCTTCTAATCATAGTAGGAGGATTTGTGGCTTTTGCCATTTCAATTGCTGGTGGTGTTTCTGCTGTAAAAATTTATAATATTTTTGCTAAAAAGAAAATCAACCCATTAATTGGCGCAACTGGACTAAGTGCCGTTCCTATGGCCTCAAGAGTAGCCAATGAAATTGCTTTGAAACATGATCCAAAAAATCATATTTTGCAATATGCCATGGCTAGTAATATTGCTGGAGTAATTGGTTCTGCAGTAGCAGCGGGGGTTTTGATTACCTTTTTGGGAAACTAAGTACTAATACTTTTTTAATATGGAGATACATTATCTCATTATCAAAAAATTATGGCAAAACTGAATTTATTTTTTTTGTCAAAAAACTTTAGAATCTAAGTAAATATTTACTTTGGTAAATTATTATTATCTATTTCAATTTTTTCTAACAAACGATATCACACTATTAAGAAAATGAAAAATTATCTCATTGCATTTTTCACCTTTTTTCTAATTGTATCTTTTAAATCAATGGCTCAGCAACCCAGAGCTCAAATCGATCCTAAAGCCACTGAAGTTTGGGAACCAGTTGTATCTAAAGTAGATCCTGGTAAGGATATTTATTCTCCTCCTTCAGATGCCATTATTTTATTTGATGGCAAGGATATGTCGGAATGGGAAATTGGAGATCATACTAAATGGATTGTAAAAGATGGATTTGTAACTATTCAGGAATCTGAAAAGCATAGAAAAGAACCAACATCAATAGCAACAAAAAAAGCGTTTGGGGATATGCAATTGCATCTGGAATGGAGATCTCCTGCTGAAGTAAAAGGAGGAGGACAAAGAAGAGGAAACAGTGGAATTATGCTGCAGGGAAAATATGAAGTACAGGTTTTAGACTCTTATGACAACAGGACTTATTCCAATGGACAAGCCGCAAGTGTTTACAAACAATATTATCCATTAGTAAATGCTTGCAGAAAGCCTGGAGAATGGCAGGTTTACGATATCGTATTTACTGCACCAAAGTTTGAGGAAAATGGTGATTTGCGATTTCCGGCAAGAGTTACTCTAATTCACAATGGAGTTTTAGTTCAAAATAATGTAGAAATTCAAGGTAGAGTTGCTTTTATAGGACCTGCAAAATATACTGCGCATGACCTTAAACAACCTTTGCACCTTCAAGACCATGGTGATGCAGTAAGTTATAGAAATATTTGGGTAAGAGAATTATGAAATAAGGAATAACCTCTAATCAGCTACAAGGACATAAAAAAAGGAATTACAGCCAATTGTAATTCCTTTTTTAATTTGAAGTTTTTCAATACCAAAATAAGGTTAAAGTAATATTCAAATATTTTCTTATTTGGTAGTTAGCAAAGTATTTAACTCTTTTCCAATATTCAGAAAAAATTCCTGATATTAGTACAGTCGTTAATTTGAATTGAAAAGTTTGTTAGTATGTGGAGTAGTTGCTTAAAGTGATGCGAAATGTCTTACTTGGTATAATTTGAATCCAATTTATACTTAAAAAAGTTAAATTCCAATTAGGAACATTTTTTTTCTATAAAGAAAATCTAAGTTTTTCTTGGTTTAATACTAAGTATTTGAAAATCAAAATTTTATATAATGTCATTTAAAACTGAGAACTTGCAGGAAATTCTACTTGAGAATTACAAATTTCCGATAGACCCTTTACCTTCAGCAAGCTGGAAAATCATAAAAAACTCTCCCTATTTGCAACTACTTAAATCTGTATATGAAGAATTGGGAGGAATAGACAATATGTTCGATATTCAACCAAATAGATGGCAACTTGAATTTGAAGGATTGGCAATTGAATTAGATGAACAACTTCATTTTAATAAGTATAGAAGGGCAACATTGAGATCAGAGGCTTATGACGATTACAAAGGTTTTTCAATTAATAATTATCGAACCTATTGCAGAAAGTTTGATAAAGAATGTTTGAAATCTGGGCTTTCGGGTAATAATTGGACAGATAAAGTTTCTGAAAAGCATTTTGGCAAACCTGAAGAAAGAGGCGATTTAGGAGGGAACGGTTCACCAAAATGGAAATTAAGAGCATTTCAGGATTACCTGAAAGATATTTCTTCCAAAGTTTTACCAGTAAAATTTCTCCGAATTGCCATTTGGGAAGAAATTATGATTAATCGACAGCTTGTAAAGATGAACCAGATTTTAACCATGCCCACTGAAGAAACTAGTAAAGCACTTTTACAGCATATTGAAAGAAGAATAAAAATCATTGATGCTCAATAAAAAAGGCTAAATTGCATTACCTAAGTAATTTATGTATATTTGATTTAAGTACCAGTACTGTTTTATATTGAGAATTTTCATCTCATTTTTTTAATATTTGTGGCGCACACAAAAAATATTCAATTCTGTTCACCTAATTATGTATTCAAAAGAATTGCTAAAAGGAACATTGAGAACCATAATCCTTAACCTATTATCGGGAAATGGAAAGATGTATGGGTATGAAATTACCCAGAAGGTAAAAGAATTGTCGGATGGTAAGATTCAACTGACAGAAGGAGCTTTGTATCCCACGCTACATAAACTGGAAGCGGAAGGATTCCTGACTACAGAAACTATGAATATTGGGAAAAGAGTTCGGAAATATTATACCCTTACTGAAACAGGTTCTGAAAAATCAGCAAGTAAAATAAGAGAGTTTTCCGACTTTGTAGCTACAATGCAAACTGTGCTTGGAGGATTAAAAACATCTGAAGGTAAATAATTTAGGATCTATTTTAAGCCAAATTCACCAAAAATTATGATGATTGAATTAAGTGAAAAACAGGTAAATTTTATTCTTAAAGACATCAGACTAAAAGGTCTTCCAAAATCCAAATTGACTGATGAATTATTAGATCATATTTGCTGTGGTGTTGAAAAGGAAATGGGTGGAGGATTAAACTTTAAAGAGGCTTACCAAAAAACAATCGTCAATTTTGGTCCGAATGGATTAATCAAAACACATCAAGAAAGTAAATCTGCTACAGAAAAAATTGCATTGAAGAAAAAGACCAAAACCTTTGGGTCGATGGTTGCTGCCAGTCTGGTTTTTCTTGTTCTTGCTGTAAATGCTAAAGGAAAGGCGGAGATTTCCCCAATTTCAAAAGACAGAATAAAAACACACTATTCAATTGAAAATAAATTTCTATACCAAATCTTACCAAATTCTCCGGTTTTTGCTATCGATGCAGGAAGAATAATTAATATCAGCAGAAAGAAAAATGGATTTTATGCAGTTGAGTTAGAGACTACTAATGATAAAAAACTCATATATAATTTAGTTTCAGATTTATTTGTAATGAATGGAAGCCGGGTCCAAAGAGGTGAAGTAATAGGGAAAGCAGGAGTAAACTCAAATATCCATTCTTCTGAAGAATTTAACTTTACCTTTGAAATAAAAGACTAACATTTTGTCTATAAACATAAAGATTGAAAAAGCATCGTTTCCGCTTTATAGGCTCCATTTAATCCCTTATTTTTTACTCTCTGCAAAAAGATTTATCATTATTACAACCAACTTTTCCTAAATTCAGTTACTCTTTTAATATACTTTCTTATTTTTAAGATTGATCAATTGCCAAAAACTAAACAATTTTTTCGCATTGGTCTTGTTTAAACGTAAGGAAAATCCGGAATAATTTTTTTAATATTAATAAGGTATTTTTCAGAAATTAAACCTTTGTTAAAAACTTGTTAAATGGTTATTTTTTACATTTTTTTCAACACTTTTGGTTAGTACTATTAGTTTTTTAGGAAAGTTGCGGCCTTTCAATTTTTTTCATATCAAAACCATTCAAGTAGCACTTCTAATTATTTTAATTAGCCAGACAGTTATTGCCTCCTCTTTTCAAATTTCAGCTTCAGTTAATCTCCCGCATGACACTCTTTCCAATTATTATTTTGAAGTAGACAGTGTAGAGATTGATGAAATTATTCTTGTTGGGAATAAAGTGACCAAAGACAGGATAATATTAAGGGAACTAGATTTTCATATGGGGAGCAAAATTTCCACTCAAAATATAAAGGATTATCTGGAACAGGAAAAAAACAAGGTTTTTAATACTGACCTATTTATAACTGTAGACTTAAAAGGTTATCCAGTTGATAAGGATAAAGTGAAAATTGTAATTGAAGTTATTGAAAGATGGTATATTTATGCTGTTCCTTTAATCGATTTTGCCGATAGAAACTTTAATGAATGGTGGAAAGATAGAAATGCAGATTTGAGTCGGCTAGAATATGGAATTAAGTTTAAAACAAGGAACTTCCGTGGAAGGAAAGAAAATTTGAGAATTGACTTGCTTTTCGGTTTTACCAAAAATCTTTATTTCAAATATGATATCCCATTCATTAATAAAAAGCAAACTACCGGGATGTCATTTGCAACAGGAATTTCTCAAAACAGGGATATAGCCTATAAATCAACAGGCAATAAATTGACTTATACCTCAGCTGACCAAGTATTAATAAGGAGATATAATGGAGAAATTGGAGTGGGAAGGCGTAGTCATTTTTACAACTCACACAATTTAACATTAAAATACTCCTATCAGGTGATTACAGATTCTATTGCTAAATTAAACCCTGATTATTTTCTGGACGGACGGACACAACAAAAGTATTTCGAACTTTCCTATTCTTTTACCAGAGATTTACGAAATATTGCCGGATACCCAACAAAAGGATTTTATACTGCTTTTCAAATTACTAAGAAAGGTTTGGGGATTTTTGATGATCTTAATCTGCTTCAGGTGCATGGTACCTATTCTCATTTCTTTGATTTGGGAAAGAATTTTTATTTTGCCAGTGGTGCTACAGGAAAAATGTCCTTACCAAAGGTACAGCCATATAATCAGATGCGAGGCCTTGGGTATGGGCAAACCTTTGTAAGAGGATTCGACCTTTATGTAATTGAGGGGCAAGCTTTTGGACTTTTGAAAAATACATTAAGGTGGAAAGCACTTTCAGGCAGACAATCCCTGAAGAAGATTATGCCACTAAAGCAATTTAGTGTAATTCCTTATTCTATTTATCCTAAGGTATTTTTTGATACTGGTTATGCTAAAAATTCCCTTGTAGAAATCGAAAATGAAGTTTTAACCAACAAGCCAATCTGGGGAACTGGTGTTGGTTTGGATCTGGTATCGTTTTATGATTCTGTTTTTAGGGTGGAGTATTCCCTGAATTCCAAAATGGAAAAGAATTTCTTCTTTTACTTTTCTGCCTCTTTTTAGAAAATATTTCTTCAGGTTTTGCTAAACCTTTGTCCTCCTTTCAAATACAACCTTTACCATTAATTTTCCTAAAACAGGCTGAAAAATTAGCAAATAAAAGCTAGAAGTCGGATAGAATTCTGACCTGCAAATATTCCAAAAGAAAGCTTTATGAATAAACCTTCTTGTGGAGAAAATCAGAAAGTGTTGAATGGACTTAAGCCGGAAGTAATTCCTTTGCTCTAATTTTTGTGGTAATCTCTACAACATTTGTAAATAATTGCTTGAGTAAGTTTTCTCCAGATTCAGGAGATTTAATGGTCACAACTACCTCATTGCATTTCAAATAATAAGCATTTTCATCTTTAAGGATACAAGCATTGAAGTTAAAAAATTTGCCCAAATGTTTTTGCTGATAATTGTATTCTTTAATAGTTTCCATAATGTATTTTATTTATCTCCATACAATAATTTCTAAACGAAAATTGTGAAGTTTGGTTCAAAAATAAATGATGGTAAGTTGCTAATTATTACTACAATAGGCACTATATTTAACTTAAAAAGGCATTTTACTTAAGGGTTATTTACAAATGAAAATAGACTCTTAGTCTTGGAATTTCAATTCCTAATTCTTTATTTGATTGCGTGACCCCAATTCAATTACCAACTTATATTGGTAATGATATGGAAACTACTTATTAACCTTAGCCAACTGGAAAATCTTAATATTGTCTAGAAAGCAAATTGGTTGAATTTTCATATTTAATTTTTAATCTCTCTTCTAAAAAGTTAGAAAAGGTGATATTAAAAATTAAAATAAGTGCCTTATTTTGCCCTAAACAAGGATTTTAAATAATTACCAAATGGCTAAAGTTGAGCTTAGATATTGAAATATACTGAAGTGAAATTTTGTTTATGTGTTGTTAAATATATCGAAATAAAAAAGCTAATTCAAGTTTTTTCAATTAAAAAAACAGAATGTTCACCTGACCAAAGTTATTTTATTTTCTTCCAATTAATATCCTAATTTTTAGGGATATTAAAATAAAATTTTACGATCATCTTTGAACATATCATAGAATTATTAAAAATCAATCATTTTATTGAATCCAACTGAATTATTTTTTATTTAAGAATTTATTTGAATGACTAATGATAAAATTAAAAGTCCTATTTGTTCTGGTATTATTGCTATCAGTAATAAGTACATCTACTTATTCTAAAGCAATTGTAGAAATTACGGAGCAAAAGGAGTTTTCTCTGAATAACCAGTTAAATGAGAGCCAGCAAGAAAAATCCTTTCTCACCAATAATATAATCTTATTAGGAATTACCGGAATTATTTGTCTCATAATGATTGGGGTAATCATCAGTTTTATTTACCTTAAAAAAAGCCTGAAGGACACCTATCAAAATAAAGAATATGAGTTAGAGTTGAGTTCCCTGGAAAATGAGCTTAGGGGAAAAGAAGTAACTAATTTACAAAATTTAATAACCAACCAACAAAAGGAAAGAGAGCGTATTGGAAATGAGCTTCATGATTTTTTAGGAGGAATGATTTCTTCAGCAAAACTAAATCTCACCTCTATAAATCCAGAAAATGATTTTCAAAGTTTTCCAACGGTAATTGAAAAATTCCACAGAATTGAAACTCTGCTTGACGACTCATTTAATCAAATTTGGCGCCTTCATAAAGATATTACCACCAGTAAAAAAATAGGATTTAATTTATCTTTTATTTTTAAGGATTACTTTGACCAAATAAATGGGTTAAATGGAATAAGGTTTAACTATCATGAAACAACTATTCCTTCAAATATTGATACCGATTTTGCCATTATTATTTACAGAATTGTGAGAGAATTAGTGCAAAATTCTATTCTACATTCTGGAGCAAAGACAGTTGCTGTTCAGCTAACCGGAAATCAAAAACACATTCAAATTCTAGTGGAAGATGATGGTAAAGGCTTCATAAATGATAAAGAAGATGCCAAACATTGGAAAGGACTGAGAAAGGTAGAATTAGATGCCATGAAACTTAATGGAAGTGTAAAAATTGAAACTAAACCTGATGCTGGAACTCTGGTAATTGTAAATGTGGAAGTATAATTCAATTTGAAATTGTTTCTCTGATTATTCCCCTGATTTTGTCCCAATTATTTTGAGAAAGATATTTTTTTACAACAATAAGATGATGGATTTTTTTAAAAAAGGATTGCTTAAGCAAAATTATCTCCCAATTATTTAAATTACTTTTACCTTTCAGTTTCCTTATTCCTCTTAAACTCACCAATTCATCCTTAGGATCAATAATAATTTTTGTTGGGACATTCAATTCTTTTAAATCTTTTAGCTGTAAAGTTCCAATTAATTCTAAAAGATTTTGATAAGCTTTTATAGAAGTAAAACGATTCGCTTTAAAAGGCTTTGGGGTAATATTAGGAAGTAAAAATTTGGAGGGAAGTAGCCTTAATAGTTTCACTGCTGATGAAAAAAAAGTAAGGGAAACTGCCGGGGCAAAAAGAAGCATTTTATTGTATCTGATTTTTTCATTTTTTGAAATTGATACGAGATTTAATAAACCTCCCAAAGAAAATCCCACAAAATAAACAGGAATATCATCATTATTTTTGGAAAGATTGACCACTATTTCATAGGCTTCCTCTAAATCCCCAAACCAATCTTCAACGGTAGCCTTATTCATTTCAGCTTGACCATTCATCCTATGACCTTTTAGCTGGGCCTGAATAACATCTGAGCCATTTTTATTAAGTTCCTGAGTTATATCGTCCATTATAGAAGCAGTGTTGTTCAATCCATGAACAACTAATGTCACACTATTTGGACTTGAGGTATGGGCTGGGAAATGGATAATCCAACTTTTTTCAATCAGAGTTATGTTTTCAAAATCTTTAGTTTCCTTCAATTACAGCTTTTTTTCTGGGTATATAAACTACCTTTTGAAGGAAGAAAACCTCTCTGGTAAGATTATTATTATATTTATGCTTTATTTTACGTATACCAGAGGCTAAAAAATTTGGGCCATACCAATCGATTAATCCTCCATTGTCAAAATAACTCGATTTTTCTTCTGGTTTTATATAAGCAATAGAATCTACGGTTACACTATCTGTAAACTCTTTTAATCCGGAAATTTTGTACCTCAAAAAATCTTCTTCCACTTGTAGAAAAACTGCAGAGTCATAATCGGCATAAACATTAGAAAACTCAATTGGGTATTCTACTTCAATATCATCATCTGAAAAGGTATTATCCCAAAGCATTACCCCATCGCTATTGAAACCACACGCAAAACTATTTTCATGTGTAAAACCATAAGAGATTGGTTGATTTTTGGGAATAGGATCAATTATTAGCGCAGCTGGAACAAATTCACCATCAAAACCTTTGCCTTCATTGGATACCTGTCTGAAATAAGGATCTCTCCAGCCGGTATAATAGCCATTGAGGTAAGATAGAGAAGAATTTGAAGACTCATTTATAGGTTCATATATATCACCTGAAAACACAATCTGATCTTCTACAATTTTCAAGTCATGCACAAAAACATCAAACCTTAACGGATAGATTTTATCCTTCTCCCGTTTTTTGTCAATTTTTACCATCAACTTATCCTGCTTTTTCTCTACCAGATAATTAAAAAAATTCTTGAAATACCCAAAGTCATAAAACCGCAAATATTCCAAATGACTATCCTTTGTTTTAAGTGCATAAACTCCCTGAGTTTTATCATCAGAATTCAAAGCGTAAGTTCCCAAAACCATCATTTCGTCCTCGGCTGTTACCATTGGTCTGAATGTTAGAAAATTATAATCCAGGCTTCGCTCTAACGGAAAATTAAAAATCAATTTACCTTCAAGATCATAGGTAGCAATATAAACAGAATACTCATTTGAGCGGTTTTTACTTTTTAAAACAACACTAACAACTCCGAATTTCTCATCTACCTGCATCCCAACAATATAGGCTTTTAGTTGATTTATGGAAGGTGTAACAACAGAGTTACCTGTCCGATAATTATACATGATTACTGCAGGGGAATCTTTTACCATTCCCCCTAGAAATACCACACTATCTAAAACAGAAAAATCAGTAACGTAGAAATTTTTAACTTCCTCATAAATAATCATTTCATTGCTACCATCAATTATATTTATTTTAAGGATATGGTATTTATTGCTGGGTTTTTCAAAAAGTAGATAAATATTCTCATTTATATACTGGTAATCAATTAAGTCCAGCATATTATCTACTAAATATGATTTCTCCCATACTTTTTCGAGTGAAGTATCAAGAAAAGTAACATCAAGACTTCTTTTGGAATTTTTTTGAAAGGCTGTATTCGCAAAGATTAGAGCAACACCTTTTTCCTCAGCAGTCATTACTTTATAATCCTCCCCATTTTTATCCTCTATCTCCCATTCTTTGTATTCTTTTTGGAAAACCTGAGCTTTAACTAAACCGCTTATGAATAAGAGGAATATTAAAATCGAAAAATTACGTAAAATTTGCTTCATACATCTATATATCTAAAAAGCTTCACTACTTATTTATTTAAAAAGTTATTTTGAAGTTGTTTAATACAATTTACTACTCCTATAAATGACCCTTTTTCGAATTAAAATAAAAACATTAAAAAACCTCATATTCAAATCTCTCCATCTCAAAAAATCCAGTCTGCAACCTTCATTTCCCAAACCCATCCTATAATTTAACCAAAAAATATTAAATCTAAAACTATTTTACTCCACGTTTGGCAGTGATTTTTATAAGAATTAGTGAATTGTAAATTAAATTTGAGTAATTCTGAAAAATGGTTTTCAAAAAGTATTACCGAACTTGATTTATGAACTTTAAAACCAATAAATACTAAATATTATTTTCTTGAAAAAGTTACTAAAACTTGTTTCTTTTTTCAGGCGTTTCCCAAAAATTAAACACATTCTAAACTTACATAATGAAAATTTTTATTTCTGTATTTACTACTTTTTTAATCTCTTTTAATCTTTTGGGACAGAACTTGAAGTCTCCGGAGGAATTTTTAGGGTATGCTCCCGGACACAAATTCACTTTTTCTCATCAGGTGGTAAATTACATCACCCATGCCACTGAAAGCTCTAATAAAGCTCAGCTATTGAAATATGGAGAAACAAACGAGGGAAGGGATTTGCATTTAGTCTTTATATCATCGCCAGAAAACATTCATAACCTTGAAGAAATCAGGAGGAATAACCGAATAAGTACAGGTTTAGAAGGAGGTACAATTTCCAGAAAACATTTACCGATAGTGTGGTTAAGTTATAACATTCATGGAAATGAATCTGCAAGTACAGAGGCAGCCATGTCAACCATTTATACCCTTTTGTCGGCAAATAAACCCAATGTTGATCAATGGCTTTCGGAAATGGTGGTAGTAATTGATCCTTGTGAAAATCCTGATGGCAGAGATAGATATGTGAATTGGTATAAACAAACCAGAGGAAGCAATTATAATCCAGATCCTGAGGCATGGGAACATCATGAGCCTTGGCCGGGAGGCAGATTTAATCATTATCTTTTCGATTTGAATAGGGACTGGGCTTGGCAAACTCAGAAAGAAACTAAAGCAAGAATAAAAGTATATCACCAGTGGATGCCTCATGTACATGTAGATTTACATGAAATGGGGGTGAATTCTCCCTATTTTTTCGGCCCTTCTGCTGAACCTTTTCATGATGTAATCACTACATGGCAAAGGGAATTTCATCAAATTTCTGGAAAGTATAATTCAAAATACTTCGATGAAAATGGTTGGTTGTATTATACAAGCGAAGTATTTGATATGTTTTACCCAAGTTATGGAGATACTTGGCCTACTTATAATGGAGCTATTGGTTTTACCTATGAGCAAGGCGGTTCTGGCAGAGCCGGGCTTGGCGTAATAACCTATTCCGGAGATACGCTTATGCTAAAAGACCGACATGACCATCATTATACTTCAAGTCTTGCTACAATTGAGGCCGCTTATGACAACAGGGAAAAACTAATCTCTGAATTCAAGTCCTATTTTAAAGAAGGAAGAGAAAAAGGGGTTGGGGAGTATAAAACCTATTTAATTAAGAAAAATGGGAATAAGGATAAATTAATGGCATTCCTTAAAATGCTTGATAATCAACAAATTGATTATGGTTATCCAAAATTTTCTGGTAAGTCCAAGAGTTTTTCAGGATTTAATTATCAGGAAGGTAAAAACTCAAGTATTGAGATTGGGAAAGAAGATATTATAATTTCAGCATTCCAGCCACAATCCAGAATGGTGAAGGTCCTTATGGAACCAAAGTCCAATTTCAGTGATTCGTTAACATATGACCTTACAGCCTGGGCACTTCCTTATGTTTTTAACCTGGAAACTTATGCACTTAAAGAAAAAATAGAGGTAGATAAATCGGAAATAAATTTTGATTCTCAAAATTCGATCAACCCTGAAAACACATATGCATTCTTTGTAGAATGGAAAGATTTCCAAGATGTAAAATTTTTAGCAGCCCTTATCAATAATAAAATTAAAACAAGGTTTACCCAGGAGCCATTCCAAGCAGACGGGAAATGGTATGGACGGGGTACATTAATTATTACAAAAAAGGATAACCTCCAACTAAATGGGACGTTCGGAAAAAAAGTGCTGGAAATTGCCAATCAGATTGGAACAAAGATAATTGCATCCAGCACAGGATTGGTAACTGAAGGCAAAGATCTTGGTTCTTCCAGTGTTGGATTAATTCATGCCCCCCGTGTAGCTATTTTAAACGGAGATGGAGTTACTCCCACAGCTTTTGGAGAATTATGGTATTATTTCGATCAGGAACTCAACTATCCTGTTTCCATAATCAATACGCATGATTTAAGTAAATCTAGTCTTTATGATAAAGATGTTTTGATTTTGCCGAGTGGACGGCTTTCAAAGTTTTCTACTACTTTTTATGAATTTTTGAGAAAAGGAGGAAAAATTATAGCTATTGAAAACTCCGTAGAGATATTTGCAGGAGAAAATGGCACTTTATTAAGTGAAGCTAAAAAAAATATGGAAGCAGAGGAGAAGGAGGATAATAATATTAATATGCTAAAAAAATACGGTAATCGAGAAAGAAAAAATTTATCAGAAAGTGTGGAAGGAAGTATTTTTAAAGTTTATCTGGATAATACACATCCATTAGCTTTTGGAGAAGGAGAACAAACCTTTTTAATGAAGAGAAATTCCAAGGTATATCCATATTTACCAGAAGGTGGTTGGAATGTAGGTGTATTTAAGGATGACAGCTATGTAAGCGGGTTTGTAGGATACAAAATGAAGAAAAAAAGTAAGAATACACTGGCTATTGGAACGGAAAGGTATCGAGGAGGTAATATTATTTACTTTAGCGATTCTCCAATCATTAGAGGCTTCTGGCATTCAGGGAAATTGCTACTGGGTAATGCTGTGTTTTTTGTAGGACAGTAAGTTTCTGTCTAAAATCTCCCTTTACAATCAATAGTGATCCACTATAAATATTTCTAATAAATGAATCTTCTTTTAATTAGTTTTAAATATCTGATAGCAAAACCTTTAAGTTCATTCTTAAATATATTAATACTGTCTTTGGGAATTGCAATTATCATTCTTTTGCTATTGGTAAGCAAACAATTTGAAGGAGAACTTTCTAAAAATTCTAAAGGACTTGATTTAGTGGTTGGAGCCAAAGGCAGCCCCATGCAATTAGTTCTTTGTAATATTTTCCATATTGATTTTCCAACAGGAAATATTCCCTTACCAGAAGCAGAAAAGCTAGCTAAAAATCCAATGGTAAAGAAAGCGATTCCCTTGGCTTTAGGAGATAGTTACGAATCATTCCGAATTGTAGGAACCAATCATAAATATCCAGAACATTATGAAGTAGAATTAAGTAAAGGGGGCATTTGGGAACATGAAATGGAAGTAACTGTCGGATCATCAGTTGCTAGAAAATTGAATTTAAAAATTGGAGATAGTTTTAATAGTGCTCATGGAATGGGAAATGCAGTGGGGCATGAACATGAAAACTCCCCATTTGTGGTAAAGGGAATTTTTAAACCTTCTGGTTCTGTCATTGATAACCTAATTCTTACCAATATCCAAAGTATTTGGGCAGTTCATGAACATAAGGAGGAGGAAGAAAATGAAAATGGGGAAAATCATGATGACCATGAACATCATCATGAAACAAATGAGAATGAGTTTTCTGCCACAGGATTACCACTTGGAGACGAAGATGAGGAAATTACTTCTCTTCTAATTAAGTTTAAATCTCCAATGGCAGCCATCACCATGCCCAGGATTATCAATGAAAATACGGAAATGCAAGCAGCTTCTCCAGCTTTTGAAATAACCAGACTCTTTAGCCTACTTGGGGTAGGAATTGATATTATGGAAGGCTTTGCTTATTTAATGATATTTATTGCCATCTTAAGTATTTTCATTGCACTTTATAATGCCTTAAAAGAGCGAAAATATGATTTGGCTATAATGCGTTCTCTGGGTTCATCTAAAAGTAAACTATTTGTCTTAGTCATCATTGAGGGAATACTCATTACCCTTTTAAGTGCCATTGTAGGTTTAATGCTCGGGCATGGTGTGGTTGTATCCATCGGATACTTTCTTGAAGATGGACAGAAAACGGGAATTACAGGTTTAATATTCCTTCCTGAAGAAATTCTAATCGTTTTAGGAGCAATTTTTATTGGAATAATCACTGCATTTATTCCGGCAATTCAGGCATATAAAACAGATATTTCTAAGATTTTGGCTCAAGGATAAGTTTTTTCTAAAAAACCTAAAACTATTCCTCAGTCACCAACTTATTGGTTTCATATTTTTTCTTTCTCCAATAAAATCGGATAATCCCAAATAGTACTACCAATAAAATCGGTACCCCAATATTTAGGATTTGCCAGAATAGTTTTTCTTCTTTTATCCTAAAAGTATCTAAAGGCCTAAGTGTAACCTGCTTAGCTCTGGAAGTGATTAAACCATCTTCATTAATCAGATAGGCAATTGCATTTAACACAAATTCTTTATTAGAAAGATTTTGGTTGCTGCTTTTATCAAAATCGATTGGTAAAGGTTGCTTGCTTTGTCGGTCGAACTCATTTCTAATAATATCACCATCAGACATTACAATGATCTTAGCAGGTGCAGATTGATCTATTTTCCCTTTTGTATCAATTCCCTTAGGTGCAAACCTGGTGGCAAAATGCGATTTGAAACTTCCTTCTAATAGATAAGCCACTGGAAGAAAAGACTCCTTGTACAATTCCTGGTTCAGATCTTCTCTTAGTTCATTGAGATCGACCATAGTTGGAGCATTTTTTACTCTGGTATATTGTGAAGTAAAAATAAGTGGTGTTTTTATTACTCCTGGAGCTTTAACCGTATCCACTGTACTTAAAAATTTGCTGTAAACAACATCCAGGTTTTTTACTATTGGATGTTTGCTGAAAGTATTGAGAAAGGTATAATAAGGCCAGGGTAACTTATTTATACTTGGCTGATCTCCAAAATTCCCAGTATAAACTTCAATTGAGCCGGATCGAACATCCTGAATAAGATCTGTATTTACCCTCACTCCATACCTGAACAATAAATCTTCAATGTTCAAATCATAACCAAAGGCATAAGTTCCTCCAAGGGCAATACTATCCAGATTCATTTGAATGGCATCCATAAGTATCATTGCCTTTCCACCTTTCATTATATACTGATCAAAATAATATTTATCTTCCTCAGAAAATGCAGATTTAGGTTGAGCAATGATTACGGCCTGGTAATTATTGAGTTGTGGATTATCCAGTTTTATCCTATCAACAATATAATTCTCCTGCAAGGAATGTGTGATTTCAATCAAATCAGCTGGTTGTAGTTCATTATGCCCTTCTATAAAAGCAATGTTTTTCTTTTCTGCGATACTTAGGTTTTCAATAACCGAAGCAATTTCAAACTCAAGTCCTTCTACTGATTGATTTAACCTTTCGTTTGCAGAAGAGGCCGAATTGCCTTTTAAAAGTAAAACCGGTTTTTCCTTGTTTCGATAAGAAATAATGGCTCCGGGAAAGATTACTTTTTGAGTTCTTTTTCCGTCAATATTATCATAGAGTGTGGTGGGTTGCAAACCTTTTTGTGCCAATTGTTGGTAAAATCTATCTCTGGCAGTAGGGTTTGGAGCTTCTCCCGGGTCAACAAATTTATATTCTAAGTTACTTCCTGCATATACCTTAAATTCGTCCAGTAATTCCCGAATTGATTTTTGTAGCCTCTTAAACCCCGAATTTAAATCTCCTTCAAGATAAACCTCTATATAAACTATATCATCAAGGTTTTGAAGCATATTTTTAGTAGCATCGGAAACGGTATATCTTTTTTCCTCTGTAAGATCAAATCTTATAGGAACTCGCCTAAGGTTTACATTCACTAAAAGAATGAATAAAAAAATGGCGGTAAAACCCAGTATATTTTCCCATTTCTTCAGATTTCCAATCATACTAATATTTTGATTTTGCAGGACAAGCACTTTGGTTTAAGTTGTCACAGCTACTAAAAAATAGTTTAAAATTTGCATCTTTACATATAATTACCACTTCCTACTTTCCAATGCCATTTTTGTAAGGAAAACCATAAGGGTAATCAGACTTAGAAAATAAGCTAAATTCCTGATGTCAATTAGTCCTCTACTCAGAGACTGATAATGATAATCAATTCCCAACTGGCTAATAAAAAATGAATAATCTGACCAGATATTTATTGAAGCAATAGATGAAAACCCATCGTAAAAAATAAAGCAGAGGAAAATAGCTAAAACAAAAGCTACAATTTGGTTATCAGTTACAGAGGATGAAAAAATTCCAATTGATGTAAAAACAGCAGCTAACATTAACAACCCAATATAGGAACCTGTTACAGCTGCAGTATCAATGTTTCCAGCAGGAGTTCCCAATTTATAAACTGAGAAATAGTAAATAAGTGTGGGAATTAAAGCGAATACAACCAGAAGAAAACTGGCCAAAAACTTCCCTAATACAATCTGCAAATCGGTTAATGGCCGAGTAAGCAGCAACTCTATGGTTCCTGATTTAGTTTCCTCAGCAAATGTTCTCATGGTAATAGCAGGAATTAAAAAAAGAAAAACATATGGAGCCATATTGAATAATGGATCAAGATTCGCATATCCATAATCTAAAATATTTGATTGTGGAAATACCCATGAAACTAAACCTATCCCAACCAAGAAAACGATGATTACTATATAGGCAACAAAGGAATTAAAAAAATTATTTATTTCTTTTTGAAGTATTCTAAGCATTAATGAATAATATTTTCCACAGGAATTTTAAAAAATAGGTTTGAATAGAAAGTTGAAAAATCGGTTCAAAAAAAATCCAATTTAGAATTATGTATAAAATACCAGATTCCAATAAAAATCAACTCATAAGTTTAATCCATAATTAAACTTACTATTAATAACAGCCTAACATTACTTATCTGATAAAATCAAAATTAAATATTAAAAAAACAAGCGAATAGTTATTATAACTTTCCTCTTTCGGAAAGCATTCTTCCCATTACTAATCTCTATAAAAAAAATTAAGTATCCAATTTCAAAAATCAATGCTCAATATCCCCTATTATAATTTGGGTATTAATCTTTGTTAATGACTCTTCCTACTCTAAAATGGAGGAATGTAATGTCTGAATTGATTCTTAGAGTGCTTTAAACGTGTTAACATCATAATTTGGAAAACATTAAAATTAGACATGATACTTGATTATAAATGATCAGTATGGAGGAAAGAAAGATTCCAGTTCTCTAATAAAATCAGATTAAAGTACTGATAACCAATATATAACGAATAAACTTATTCTATAATATCATTCAATCAGTTAAACACCTTTACTCAAATAATTCAAGCACTAACAAATAAATATAATATGAAGGTAGGTTCAAATTCAGGTAAATATTCCTGAAATGAGAATTTATTCTTTTTTAATTGAAATCTATTAAAAAATCCAATTTCCAAGTCAATGAAAAATTTTGATGTAATAAATCTGGAACAAAAACATAAACAACTTCAATCTGAATTAATCGAATTGCAAAAAGAAAAAGATGCAATTGAAAGCCTGTTGCAAAATATTAGCATTTCCAAGCCAACAATGGAATCAGGTTTTTCTAGGATCATTTCTGATTTTCAGGCGGAAGAAAAAAGTAATCTACTATTAGATAGTAATATTTTAAGAGCACTAGTCAATAAATTGGTTGAACCACTTTACCTTAAGGATAATTCATTGCGATATATTTTTGTAAATGAACAATTCTCTGATTTAATAGGAATAGAAAGACAGCATATAATCGGAAAAACTGACTTCGAACTATTTTCTGAAAGACAGGCAAGGGAAACATGGGATATTGAAAGCAAATTGCTTACTACCGGAGTAGAAATTACTATAGAACGGGCCATAACCACCTCAAATGAAGATGTGAAAAATGTTGTGGTAAAAAACTTTAGAGTAAATGACTTTAATGGACATTTGTTCATCTTGGGAAAGATTACAGATGTAACCAAACAAATAAAGCTTACCCAAAAATTTCTAGAACAAAAGGCTACAATCCAAGCCGTTTTAGATAATACCCATGAACTTATTTGGTTGGTTGACAGGGATAAAGGTTTAAAAGGCTTTAATAAAAAGTTTGTTAATTTCTTTAAAAAGCAGTTTAATGAGTCTCCTAAATTAACCATGTCTTTTTCCAACTTTTTGAATAATGGTCATTTTAGAAGGAAATGGAACAAAGGTTTTAGACAATCTTTAAATGGTAAAACATGGTCATTTATTCAGGAATTTAATATTGAAGGGAAAGAACTAGTCTTGGAAGTCATTATGTCACCGGTAGTTCAGGGAAATAGTATTTCCGGGGTATCCTGTTATACAAAAGATTTAACCTTAACAGACAAATTTCAAAATGAGCTTGAAATAAAAAATCATGAATTAAAAAAGGAAAATAATGCATTGGATGCTTTTGTTTATAATGTTTCTCATGATTTAAAAGCTCCATTATCATCCTTAAAAGGTTTGATAGAATTAGTGAAAAATACTACTGATCCCTCACAAATAGAATTATATATTGATTTAATGGCTAAAAGTGTAAACAATTTAGACACATTTATCCAGGATATTCTTGAAGCTTCAAAAAACTCAAAGATTATAGTATCGAAGGAAGAAATTGATTTAAATGAAATTGTTTCTGATATTTTTGAAGATCTCAGTTTTATGGATGAGGCAGAAAAAATTAATAAAATAGCAAATGTAAAGCAATCAGCAACTTTTTGTTCGGATTCCAGATGTATAAAGGCCATTATGAATAACCTTATTACAAATGCAATTAGGTACGGAAATTATTGTCTTAACAATCCTAAAATAGAAGTAACAGCAGAAATTACTCAGCACTCTGCAAATATTACCATCTGTGACAACGGTATAGGAATTCCAGAAGAA
>JAHQVQ010000055.1 GCA_019634305.1 Flammeovirgaceae bacterium
ACAATTTGGCTATCGCATGGTGCTTCTGGCAATTTAATTTAGAACGAAAGCCTTACATTTGATACACTGCCAAAAAACAAACTTTTAGGCTGGGTCGAGATTTTTATAAAAAAACAATAAATCATCCCTGGATTTTTCAGTTTTTTCCAGGTACCCTTGAATTTGAGGAGCTTGAATTCCTGTTCCAAATTGAGTTTTGCTTTTGAATATTCTTGCTTCGTCCCACAAACTTTTTTCAATAAATGATTTTAAGGTATGACTTCCTCCCTCAATAATTACTGATTGGAGACCCTGGAAATTTAAATCGGATAGCAGATGATGCAGAAAATCCTCATTTTTTAATTGGATATATTCAAGATTTTTAAAAACTTCATTTTTTAAAAGGTTGTAACAAAGGGTTTTTTGTTGATTATCAAATAAATTTAATCCTTTATCCAGCTTTAGAGACTTATCAATTACTATTCTAACAGGGTTTTTGCCTGTCCAGTCGCGCACATTGAGACTAGGGTTATCATAATGAGCTGTATTAGTACCCACAAAAATAGCATCTTCCTCTGCTCTCCACTTATGCACTAGTTTTCTTGAATAAGTATTACTAATCCATTTAGAATCAAAATTATCCCTTGCGACAAAACCATCACCTGTTTCCGCCCATTTTAGGATAATATAAGGCCTTTTCTTTACAATTGAGGTAAAAAAACTTTTATTGAGCGCTTTGCCCCGATTTTCCAGAATTCCAGCTGTAACCTCAATTCCTGCATTTTTCAGTTTTTTAATTCCTCTTCCCGCAACCAATGGATTAGGGTCTGTATTACAAATAAATACTCTCGGAATTTTATGAGAAACAATCAGGTCGGCACATGGAGGTGTTTTTCCAAAATGGCTACATGGCTCCAGACTAACATAAAGATCAGCATTCTTAAGCAAAGCTTTATTCTTTACATTATTAATGGCATTTACTTCGGCATGCGCTTCTCCAAATTGCCTGTGAAATCCTTCTCCAATTATTTTGCCTTCATGAACAATTACACAACCTACCATTGGGTTAGGGCTTACATTCCCCCTTCCCAGCTCAGCAAGGACTATTGCTCTTTGCATGTATTTTTCGGTTTCCTCCAATGGCTTAAGTTTTTTGCGCTTTTATCACTATTTTTAAGAAATGCAAAGGTTGTTAATTAAAGGAAATTTTTGCTACCTTTCTGGCTTAAAATAAATCTAAAATTATTAGAAAATGAAGAAAAACAGACGAGCATTTATTAAGAATATCGGACAATACTCAGCTGGTGTTGCACTTTTTTCTCAAGGAGCATTGTTGCTGAATTCGTGTGGGAAAACTACACAAGGTGAAGAGGGTGGAGAAGAAGTTGCTTCGGAAGAGACTGTAGTTAAAGAAGTGGCACCTGGTTTATTTTTCGAAATATCTCTGGCACAGTGGTCTTTACACAAAACTTTCTTTGCTGGTGAACTGGATAACCTTGATTTTGCCGCTAAGGCAAAAAATGATTTTGGGATTAGTGCTGTAGAATATGTCAACCAATTTTTTAAGGATAAGGGAGAGGATAAAACTTATCTGGGTGAGATGAAGAAAAGGGCTGAGGATAATGGGGTAGAAAGTGTACTTATTATGGTAGATGGAGAAGGAAATCTTGGGTCTACTGTTGATGCGGATAGAGTAAAGGCTGTTGAGAATCATTATAAGTGGGTAGAAGCGGCTAAATTCCTGGGCTGTCATTCTATAAGGGTAAATGCTGCCGGACAGGGAACTGCAGAAGAGGTTGGTGCAGCAGCTGTAGATGGATTAGGTAAATTGTCCACTTTTGCCAAAGATCATGGTATTGGAGTTATAGTTGAAAATCATGGAGGCTATTCTTCAAATGGGGAATGGTTATCAGGAGTAATAAATAAAGTAGGGCTTGATAACTGTGGTACTTTGCCTGATTTTGGGAACTTCTGTATTGAAAGGGGTGAAAATCGTTGTAAAGAAGATTATGACAGATATAAAGGTGTAAAAGAATTGATGCCTTTTGCAAAAGGAGTAAGTGCAAAATCCCATGATTTTGATGAGAATGGAAATGAAAAAAATACCGATTTTGTAAAAATGTTACAGATTGTAAAGGATGCTGGATATAAAGGATACATTGGGGTAGAATATGAAGGAAGTACACTTTCAGAAGCAGAGGGAATAATGGCTACTAAAAAGCTATTGGCTAAAGCCGGCACTCAATTGTCCTAATAACAGGGCAATTACCAATAATTTGCTCTAAGTTTTTTGAAACCAATAAAAGTAAATTATTTGCTTTTGTTTTGTGTTAGAATAGGTATAAATCTTTCCTGTTTTTAGGAAGGAGATTATACCTTTTTTAATTTTGAATAAATGACGATCACAAATTCAATGTAACAAAACTCGCTAACCTCTAAACTATATGAAACAGAAGATAAAGTTAACTGCAAGTTCCCTGTTTGTGTTTTTGCTTTCTTTCAGTATAAATGCACAGGATTTTTCCATGTTTGAAAAACTAGAATTTAGTGGGGAAAGTGGAGGGAAAATGCCTTATAGACTTTTAAAACCATTAGATTATAATCCAGAAAAATCATATCCATTAGTGATTTTTTTACATGGATCAGGCGAGAGAGGGGATGATAACGATGCACAGCTAAAAAATGGGATGCAGCCTTTCCTGGATGAGACAAATAGAGATAAATATCCAGCATTTGTTTTGGCACCGCAATGTCCCGAAGGAATGACCTGGGCAAAAACGGCAGAACCCGATGACATTGTTTTTACATTTACTGAAGAACCAACGGAACCCATGAAACTTTTGTTGGAAATAATTGCTCAGGTGCAACACGATTTTCAAATTGATGATAGACGACTTTATATCACTGGACTCTCAATGGGAGGTTATGGAACTTATGATTTGCTGACCAGAAGACCAGATATGTTTGCCGCAGCAATTGTAGTTTGTGGGGCTGGAGATGTGAGAAAGGTGGATCGTTTTAAGGATGTTCCCCTTTGGATTTTTCATGGAGAAGAAGATGATGCTGTTCCATCCGATTTATCCAAAGTGATGGTAAATGCTCTAACGTCCGTTGGAGCAAAGCCAAAATATACTTTATATCCGGAAGTAGGGCATAATAGCTGGGATCTTGCTTATAATGAAGAAAAGCTTTTTTCATGGTTATTTAAAAAGAAAAAGTAGCCAGATTCAAAACCTGAATAATGAAAAGAGCCTTCGAATAAGGCTCTTTTTTTTTGGAGTTTTGGTTAGCCAGTCTTCAAATCTAACTATAGAAACAAATGCTTCTGTTTCCTCTTTTTCATTTCTGATTAATTTTCCACCTGCTTTAGAAAAAGCGTTTATTTGTTCTACTTCAATTTCCTTAGTTAACTGATCAAGTAAATGATCTGCTTTTTTTGGAGGCTTCGGTTCTTCTTTATGAATGAGAGTGAAAATGTAAAAGGCGAAAATTGAGATTAAAAGTAATTCCCAAAAGGGAGCTGGTTCGTCATGGGCATTGACATTAAGTGTCAGGACCAACTGTTTTTGGCCCTGACAAATAGATTGTAAAAGTTTGTTCATTAGTCTGATTGATAGAAGTAGTGCCACAGGCATTAAATAAGTAAGATTAGTTTGGTGTAGGTATTTAGTCTGGTATTTTACTAAAATGTCTCACTTATTTTGTTTTAGTTACACTAATTGGTTGAAAGCCTAAATCTTTATTGTTGTCCTTTATGTTACCAAAAGTAAGAGAGTAGGCCGTAAAGGATTTACGGTCTGAAAATGAGGACATTTTTTTTGTATTTATTTCTGAATAAAAAGTAGTTTCAAGTCAACGTTAAGGTTTTGGTAATCCTTGATGTCTTTTGCGTTATCTCTTAGTTGCAAAAAGACTCCCATAGCTACTAATATGCTCATTTTTAGCGACTCGAACTACCAATAAATCCACAAATGCGTATTAGAAATTTTTCTTATATGCCTCAAGTTTTTCTGAAAATCTGGTTTCAATTTCAGGGTTTATTCCGCTAAGTTTTGAATAAATAAATTTAGGTTCCTCATGATAGCGTTTGATCTTATCCTTTTCCCAGTGCGAAGGAGGATTTTGAAGGTTTGTAATACGGTCTGCCATTTTTACCAACTGGATTTCTGGTCCTTCAGCAAGAATACGGGAAATACTATCAGGCATTTGTTTTTCCTTAGGGAGTGATTTGTTTTTGGTAAGAGCAAGTACGCCATCAGCTACTTTTTTACCAAAATTTTGGTTTAAATCATTCCAAGTGACCTTAGTATCTTCAATGGTATCATGCAAAAGTGCACATTGTAATGCCAAATTTTTATCCAGGTTCTCAGAATTTACCAATGCATATAAAACTTCCATACACACATTGGACAGATGAACCAGATAGGAACTGTTACTACCAGGAACTAATTGATCTGAATGGGCCTCACCTGCATATTTGATTGTTTTCTGATAAAGATCTCTGTTCCACATATGGATAATAAGTTTGATTAATGAATTACAATTTAAGTGATTTCCCAAAAGGATTTTTGATTTTTTTATAATGTGCTGAAATTCAAGGTACTGAATTATGGTGTTCCCCGTTTAAAGGAGGATTTTTAAACCTAAACATAATTAAAGATGAATAATATCCTATTGAATTTTGGAAAACAAGAAAGGGTTTCCTACCTGGTGGCACTTTCAACATTGGCTATGGCTGATGGGGAAGTAGAAGAAGGCGAAGTTAAATTAATCCAGACCATGTGTGAGAATTCTGAATTGGATGGAACAGAAACCGGAGTGGTAATGGGTGCAGTTTATGTGCCTGATAATATTGATCTGGTAAGCCATTTGGATAGCCTTACCAGTAGTGACCTTAGGTTCTCTTTAATGACAGATATTTTGCTTTTGGTAAATGCTGATGGAGAATTGGAGGATGAGGAAATTGCCCAGGTCGCACATTTGAAATTAAGATTGAATATTTCCAATGAACAATATGAAACCTTAGGACAGTATGTAAATGCTGTTCAGACATTCAAAAATAAAGGAGCACTTGACGGTCAGTTTTTGCAAGATGTTGGGTTGGAGTCTGTTTTCCAAAAACATGGTATTCCAATGGCTGCTTTTGAATCTGGAAATACTGTTGGTCAGGTACTTACAAATGTAGCACTTGGAGTTGTTGAAAAGCAATTGGAAGGTACGAAAGCCGGAGCTATCATTGGAGTGGCTAAAGAATTGGGGTTATTTAGTGGAAAAAGGAAAAACAGAAAAAATAAGAAAAAGAAGAAAAGTAAATTTGGGAAATTTTTGGCAAAAGTTGTTGCTACCCCAATTAACCACGCTGCCTAGCACAAAGAAAAATAGATTATTTCCCTTAAGAATCATTATAAATAAAGCATGCTGTACTACTCAGCATGCTTTTTTATTTTACTTTTGTATTTCCAATTGAGAAGAAAGTAAATCGCCTCTTTTTAAGTGACATGCGATTAAATTTTTATTTGAGCATACAATTATATTTAAAATAAAAAAATTATGAATAAGGGATTTGATCCAAAAGAAATTCAAGCCATAAAAGATAAATGCGCAAAAAAAAATAAATCCTTCATTTTAAGAGAAGGTAAGGATTCATTACAAGAAGAAGGAGCCAATTTCCTTTTTGTGGGGGAATATGAAGGTAAGGAAGTAATTATTGATGCATTTTTATATACACTCGAAATGGAATTTTTCTCAGAGGTGATTGACGATGCCATAGAATTGGTGAAAGAAGAAAAACCCAAATTTAAGGATGCTGATTTTGATGTGCTGGATGGGGAGCATATTGATTTTATGGAGGAAATTGCTGATAAACTTGCAGAAGATGATGATTATAAGGTTCAAGAATTTATTGACTTTGACGATGATTGCGACTATGGCGTAGCAATGGATGCCTGTTTGAATATCCCAGAAGTAAATGAGGCTGAAATTGAAAAGTTTGTAATAGCCTATAAAAGTGGCTCATTAACACTTGATAAAACATTTTATGCTTTTAGTATTTCCTAAAATCATTTTTTTGATTTCCTTTGGTTATATGTTTAAGTGAAGGTGTTCTGTAAAAAGTCATCTTGTAATTTTGCCTCAATAATTTGACGAAAAAGGGTGTTGTTGAATATTTCCTTATTTGCCTAATATGAAAATCTTAATTGCAAAAACAGAATTCTTTGAAATTTATGTAGATCAGGAACTCAATCGCTTGTACCTGGCTAATGAAGGTATGTGGCAATCCGCTGATGCCTTAAGAATTTATGTAATTGAAGTAAAAGATAGCTTATCTTATATGGGGTCTGGTTTTTCATTATTGCTTGATAATAGTCATCTTTTACCAATGAGCCAGGAAGTGCAAAGGAAAATTATTTTTCCGGTAACTGCCATGATTCAGCAGGCTGGTATTGGAAAAACTGCAGTAGTGTTGCCTGAAGAGGATGTTGCCGAAATTATGGTAGAATTAAATGTGAGCAGACTGCAAAAAAATGATAAAGAAATCAATAGCTTTTCCACATTTGATGAAGCTGAATTCTGGCTCGATCATGAAATTACGATATGAAAAAAAATAAGGTTATCCCGTTTGGGATAGCTTTTTTGGGCAGTGTATCAAATGTAAGGCTTCCTTTCTAAATTAAATTGCCAAAAGAACCATGCGATAGCCAAATTATGCCACTTGTCTAATTTAGAAAAAGAAAGTGATTTTCTAACTAATCGACTCACTCTGGCTCTAATGGTAGTATTAAATCCTTCAATATAAAAAGTTAAGTCTTTACCCACTTTATGTTGATCAGGTGGAATAATACTTTGATAAG
>JAHQVQ010000056.1 GCA_019634305.1 Flammeovirgaceae bacterium
AACCTCTATACTAAAGACAAATAATTCACTAGGTTCGGCCCGACTATAATCTGACATTTTAAGCCCATCTTTGAAAAAAATCCGCTCAAATGACAAACCTGAAAAACCATGGATAATAAAAGGCAATGCAAAGTTATGCCAAACATAGCCATTTTTTCTTCCTTCTGCATTGTACAATTCTCTACTATGACCACCTCCTGATTTATCGTAGGTCATCATCACTATTTGTTTATCCTTATCCACCAGTTTTTTAATGACTTTAGACTCTGGAATTTCGTCCTCTTTAACTTGAATTAATGCCAAAGATTCACCAGCTACTAACTGGTCAATTATTTCACTATTAAAATGGCTAGGATCTGTTATGGCTTTTACTATGCCATTCCCATCAATTAAAACTGTACTGGGGATAGTTTTAGAAGGCACTATTTTATCAAAATTAACTTCACTCACTATCATCAAATTGATGCCAGTATTTTCAATATATTTTTCAAGTCTTCCTGGTTCTTCTGGTGAAACCGTTATTATTTCAATCTCATCTTTATAATACTCTTTTAGGCTGTCTAGTTTTATCATTGCTGGTAAACATGGTCCACACCAGGTAGCCCAAAACTCCAATATTAGAGGTTTTCCCCTGTACTCAGCAATAGAAACAGACTTTAAATCACTATTCAGGACACTTTTAAAAGTATAATCCGGTATCTTTTCGCCAACTATTATTTTAGGAATATCCTGTTTTTCAATTTTGATATTCCCAAATGAACCATCAACAGCGCATAAAACCAAGACAAGTTGAACTAAAACGGTAAGCAGAAAATTTACTTTCTTTAAATGACCCGATTTATTAAATGACAGAAAATTCCTCTTTGACTGTAAACTGTTTATAAAGTTTTTGTTACTCACAATTTTTATAAATTAAAATTTTAATATTACATATTTTCAACCTCATAATACAGAACTAAGAAAAAGGGACAACATTTTCTGAAATTAAATAAATACAGCTATTATATTGTATTAAAAATCTTCAATATCTCATGGAAAAATCCCATCCCATGATCACTAGAATAATCGAAACTATTCTAAGATATTCCCTTGGACTAATAATGGTAGCTTATGGTCTGATTAAAATTATGGGGATTCAGTTTGAACTATCGGACTCCGTTTATGAAAGCCCTCTAAAGGAATTGGATGGAGTAACCCTCACATGGGCTTTTCTAGGTTATTCCCCATTCTTTTCAAGATTTATCGGATTTCTGGAATTTATTCCGGGTGCTATGCTACTTTTCAATAGAACAAAATTGATTGGAGCAATTTTATTATTACCATCATTGGTAGCAGTAGTAATTTTAAATAATGCTTTTGGTTTTTTGTTACATATGCAGATTTTTACCTTCTTCCTATTTCTGATTAATTGTACAATTCTAATTTTCAATCACAAAATATTTTATAATACCATCATGAGATTATTGGAAAGAAATCCCAAAAGGCAGTTTGTAGAAATGATACTTAATCTGATTTTAATTGGGATAATCTTTTGTCTGATTCTTTGCTTCCGACCCTGAAACTTCATGGTCTCACATTGGTAACTCTGCATTAATCTGGCAGAGCCTTTCGCAAATATTTAATCTCTTTTTATTTAACACATCAACTGAATTATAATAATAGGTTATAACGGATTAAAAACCAACAAATTTACTGCTTTTCCTGTTTTATTAAACTAAAATTTCATATATTTAAGATAAACTAATTTTCTAATCAAAACTCTATTTTTTAATGAAGGCTCTTATTGAATACTTTAAAACCAAAAAGTATTTGGGATTTATCCTGCTTCTTATTTCTCCCAACATTTCATTTTCTCAAACAAATACATGCATTATAAAGGGAATTGTAATGAATACCAATAGCAAGGAACTAATACTTGCCAAATGTAGGGATGATCTTAGAAAAAGTAAGGAGATCATATCCATTGTAGATGGAAAATTTGAACATAAACTTTCTTATGACCAGGATGAACCTTACCAATTAGTTTTCAAGGATAGTTATGAAAATGCAGCCTGGCGAACTACTGTAATATTCCCAGAAAATGGAGAAATCCAAGTAATCCTTTTTCCCGATAATGAGTTTGATAAAAATGAGATAAAAGGAGGAGATTTGAATAAGGAATTTTCAACATATTATAAGGAAAGGGAGTTAACATTTTATGAGCCAAGAAAGAAAATAAGGTCGGAACACAAGGCAATTCAGGAAAAGAATCTTTCTTATGATTCTGAGGCGACCAAACAACTTCAATTAAAGATAGATAGCTTAAAATCAGCTATTTATAAATATGAATCTCAGTATATTAAAAACAGTCACTCTACAATGGCCTATTATATACTGTACAGGCATACTTTCAATAATGACAAAATTGCTTTGCATTTTGAGGACATTCAAGATAACTATCAAATTTTATCGGAACGATATCCAAATCATCCTTATACTTCATTTATAGGACAGAAATTAGCGAGTTTTAACGCCATTAAGGTAGGAGGTGATTTTATTGATTTTACGGCTCCGGATTTAGAGGGTAACCCCATAACATTTTCCAATCAATTAAAAGATAAAATCACGCTACTTGACCTTTGGGGTTCATGGTGTGGTCCTTGTATCCGAACCAGCAGAACCATGATTCCTATTTATGAATTTTATAAGGAAAAAGGATTTAATGTCATTGGAGTGGCAAGAGAATTTAAAGATACAAATGCTCTTGAAAGGACACTGGAAAGGGAAAAATTTCCATGGAACAATTTACTGGAGCTTGATGACCAACAGCAAATCTGGTTAAAATATGGAATTCCAAACACTGGTGGAAAAACCTTCTTAATCGATCAGGAAGGTAAAATACTGGCCATCTCTCCCACTGCAGATGAATTAACTAAAATCCTTGAAAGGGAATTGTAATTTTCTTTAAATATCGTCTTCCAATTTCTGATAAATTGCATAATTCTAATTTCCTATCACACAGAAGTCAATAATATCATCACCAGATTATTAGATAACAAACCCAAAAAACAGTGGTTTGAATTAATCTTGAACTTCATTTTAGTTGGGGGCTACCTTTATGCTGGTCGTCTATTTTTGTATTTAAATAAATCCACAATCCACTCTGGGTTTACTGTCTAAATTCATCAATAAACTCTTCTGAATAACCTATTTTAATTTGATCTATCCTGCCTTCTTCATCGATTAAAAAATAGCTTGGATATCCACTTACCCTGTATTTATCTCCAATTTCAGAAGCGCCTGCGATTATCGGAAAAGGAATAGGAAACCTTTCCATAAATTTTTTCATTCTGTTTTCATTATCCTCAGGATTAATGTACAATACTTTTACTTTTTCCGTAAACCTATAATCTGCTTTGTTAATATGATCTAAAGCCATTTTACAGGCGCCACAACCAATTACAGAAAAATTCAACAACACTTTTTCTCCTCTAAAATCTTTCAGGTTAATGGCATTCCCATCTAAATCAACTCCACTTATTGGCGGAGCTTGTTCGCCTACTTTCAGGCCTTCCTGTTTTTTCTCCGGATCATAAACTGAAGTATAGGTTGGGAAATTGTAGGCTAAAGTGACTGGGTTTTGACTCAATTTGAAATTTAAATACCTGTTTACTACACACTGGTTTAGATTTCCATCCACATAATACCTTCTTTCAAACCTCTCTAATAAAGCAGTTTTCGAATTGATGAAAATATGATGTTCAACACGAAACTTTTGCCCTTCATGAATACCCTCCCTATCTATTTTGGAATAATTATAGAGTTTAGAATTATCAATTATTGTATCTGCTTTGTAATACCATGCCTTCTTTAGCAAGGTTTGAGGCGAATATTTAATTCTCGAGTATTGCTCAACAATTTTTTTAAAGTCCTTTTTTTCCTCAAAATGATCAGGCAAAAATATTCTGGTTAATCTATTTTTGTGATTTATAACCCGAAGTTTGTTCTCCTGAAATATATAGTCTCCATCCCCAGCTTTCATAATATAATTATATCCTAAAGAATCGTCAATACCATTTACAATTTCAACCTCAAAATTTAATGTGTCCACTAATTCTGTATCGGGAATTGGATAATAGGCCTCTTCGGAATAACTCATCCAGTGACTTGCCTGTAATTTGTTTAATGCTTCCTGAAGAGGATCTGTTTTTTTATCATTGCAGGCGAAAAAAGTTAATGCTGCTACACTGCTAAACAGTATTAATAATTTTGAAGAGTAAGTTTTCATTAGTTAGTTTTTTGAATCAAAAAAGTTCTATTTGTGATTAGTTATTAATATCCATTATCCTCTCTACTCATTCCGCAGATTATCTACAGGGTTTGTAGTTGAAGCTTTTAGGCTCTGCCCACTTACAGCAAACAAGGCGATGAAAATGATTACTCCTCCTGAAAGGGCAAAGTGCCACCATTTCACCTCTATTTTGTATGCAAATGAATTCAGCCATTCGGTGATAAAATAGTTGGAAATTGGAATGGCGATAAGGATTGCTACTAATACTAATTTCAGGTAAGTTTTTGAAAGAAGCATTAATATACTGGAAATAGAAGCCCCAAGAATTTTCCTGATGCCAATTTCTTTCACCCTCTGGTTGCTGGTATAAGAGGCAAGCCCAAACAACCCAAGGCAGGCAATAATAATGGCCAGAGCAGATGCATAAAATCCTATGGTCAGCCATTTAAAATCGGCCTTGTATTGGTTTTGAATATCTTCATCTAAAAACTGATATTCGAAAGGGAGGTCTGGAGCAATTTCTTTCCAATTTTCCTGAAGCAAACCCAGCCCTTCTTGAATATTCTCTGAACTTATTCGCACATATAAATTAGAATACACCTGACTGGCTTGGATCGCTAGGGGTTGTATTTCTTTATAAAGTGATTCATAGTTGAAATCTTTTACCACACCAATGATAGTGGCCTGTTCAAATTGACCTACAAGTATGCTCCCTTCGGGACAATTCACAGTTTTACCTATAGGATCTTCAAGACCAAATTCTTTTATAAACTTTTCATTTACTATAATTTCGATTGGTGTTTCATCTCGATTAACCTGTTTAAGGGTATTCCTTCCCAAAACAAGGGGAATTTTTAATGTTTCTATAAAGTTTTGAGCCACCCCCATTGTCTTTCCTTTTACTGATTGCCCATCCACAACAAATTCAAATTCATTGAATGACACTCCACTTTCTCCGGAAAAATGTTCCCAACTTCCCGATACTGATTTCACTTTTGACTCTTTAGTTAGCTGATTCTGATAAAGTTGAAGTAATTTTTTACCTTCAGTAAATGGCACATTTAATCTAATCATCAGATTTTCATCAAAACCTAAATTTTTATGGAAAACCTCCTGCAATTGCTCATTCATAATCAGTGTAGAGGTGATTAAGAAAGCCGAAACTATAAACTGAAGAGTGGCTAAAACACCCACCAATTGATTCTTTCCTATCGCTTTAAACCGTGTCCGAAGATTGATATCCGGCTTGTAATTGGAAATTATAAGTGCAGGATAACCACCTGAAAATAAAGCTGTAAGTAATAATATCAATCCTAACAGAAGAAAAAAGGATTTTTGAAAAATTAAAGTAAGGGATAACTGTTTCCCTAAAAGATCATTAAAAACAGGAAGGATCAAACTCAGAAAAATAAGACCTATGATTGTGGCTAAAAAAGTCAATAGAAATGATTCTCCCAGGAATTGAATAACTAACTGAATTCGTTGAGCTCCCATGGTCTTTCGCACTCCAACTTCCTTTGCTCTAATCGATGATTTGCTTATAGAAAGTGTAGTAAAGTTAATACAGGCCACCAATAGAATTAAAAGTCCTAAACCGCCCAAAATATACAAATACTGAATGTTGCTGGTTTTAAAATATTTTTGATGCGTATCTGAAAAATGGAGTTCAGTAAGAAGTTCAATGTTATAGGCTCTCATTACATTACTTTTTTGGGATAGATTTTCATTTACTAAAGTAGCCAGTTTTATTGCTAATTCCTCCAAATCAACATTGGCTTCTGTTTCAATAAAGGTATTTGGGCTCAGAGTTAACCACTTTTTATCAGGGTCAAAAGTCCCATCAATCTTTTCCAGAAAACTGATGGATAATAATAAATCAAATTTAAGACTTGAATTTCCAGGAGGATCAGCCACCACACCACTTATGGTAAAGTCATAAGCTTGATCCCAATTATCGGCTTTAACACTAATTACTTTCCCAATGGCGTCTTTATTCCCAAAGTATTTGGCTGCATACTTTTCAGAAATGATTATTTCATATGGATTGTGTAAAGCCATTTCAGTATTTCCCGAAACAAATGGAAAGGTAAAAAGCTCAAAAAAGCCCGGATCAGCAAAATTTACTTTTTCATTAATTGGGTCATTGCCTGTTTGTGAAATTTTCACTGCGCAATTCTTTTCATAATATCGGATAGCATTTTTCACTTCTGGAAAATTACTTTTTATAAAACCCGCCAAAGGGGGCGATGTTCTGGAATAACTTTTCCCTTTATACAAAGTCCCCACTTGGAAAATACTTCCCTTTTTTTGATGGAACTGATCATAAGTTAATTCATCCCAAACATGTAGCGTGAGTAGTAAAC